>NZ_JAEQCF010000019.1:88418-112415 GCF_020738625.1 Microcoleus sp. PH2017_09_SFU_O_A | reverse complement strand
TGAATTCATAAGTCAGATTGAACACTTGCATCACCTCCTTGTTTGATTTTACCCAATTTCTACAAAATGGCAACAGGATTTCTAGAATAAAGTAGTCCTAGAAGGACGAGGCTCTAACCCCCTAATTTTGGTAGTTTTTTATTTTTAACCGATCTTGCGTCTCTATTATTATGACCCTAGACAGGGGGCGGCTGCGGGCTTAGGACACTTCTTCTGGGTTTGGTATGGTTGACAGCTCGCGATCGGCTAGGCGGCTGCCTTGTCTGAATCTGGAAATTTCAATAAAATAACTGAAAGTGAGATACTCTATCACAGCGGAGGAATCCAGCTCAAGATTGTCGATCGAAATTAATGCGATACCAGCTTCGTCCTAGTTCGAGATCTACTGTTTTAGGTGTAAGCCTATCTCAGCAACTTGGGTTGATGAACGAAGAATCCCCTCGCATCAACGGCAGGGAGTGTCAAAAATTTTAACATCCTACAAGTCAGGAGGTATAGATTAGTGTCTGTCGAAATTATTCAAAAGCCTTCTACAGTCCGCAAGCTTGCGCCGCGCTACCGCGTGCTGCTGCACAATGATGATTTCAATCCCATGGAATACGTGGTGCAGACTTTGATGGCGACGGTACCCAGTCTGACTCAGCCACAGGCTGTAAATGTGATGATGGAAGCCCACACCAACGGGCTGGGACTGGTGATTGTTTGCGCTCTCGAACACGCTGAGTTTTATGCTGAAACGCTCAACAATCACGGATTGAGCAGCAGCATCGAACCTGATGATTAGAAAACTAGAGGCACCTGAAAGTCTTAACCCACCGAGTTTTTAACTCATATTGAATAGCCTCATACCAAAAAGCCAAGGGACTAACCTTGGCTTTTTGGTATATTTAATGCGGTCGATCGCCAGACTGGAAGAGTAAAGGTTGGGAGCAACCGGGCCGGAAATTATTCGGACGGTGGTTCAAAGCTAGGTGGCCTCGATCCCAAATTTCAGCTCTCCAATCTCAAATCTCGATCGTCGGAAATTAATTAGGAAATTAATAACGTCCGCCGCCGCCGCCGCCACCGCCGCGACCAAATTTGCCTGGGCCGCCGCCGCCCCGGTTGCCGCCGCCCCGGCCGCCTTCATCTTCGCGGGGCTTAGCTTTGTTAACTTTGAGATCGCGACCCATCCACTCTGCTCCGTCGAGAGCAGCAATCGCTGCATCTTCTTCGGCATCTGTTGACATTTCTACAAAACCAAAGCCGCGGGGGCGACTGGTTTCTCTGTCGGTAGGTAGATGTACTCGCTTAACGGTTCCGTATTCGGCGAAGACGGTGGTGATGTCTTCTTGGGTAACTTGGTAGGATAAGTTACCGACGTATATCGACATGAGGAATAACTCCAAAAATTAGACAGTGCAAAGATTTCAGTTTCGGAGAGTCCCCTGCCGATACAGAAGGGCAAGTTTTTAAACAATTCTGTAGCAATGAACAAAGCCTGCAACCGAATCTGATACACTTGGAATTTTAACACAGAATGGCGTCTTTTGAGTAGCTTTGGCCACTTAATTAAGTCGTTACAATTCAATCTCAAACTTTGAGGGTATTCAGAAACCGGATTTTGAGCTGTGATGTTTTGTCAAACTCGAACGCGAGAAAGTTCTGGGACAGACCGGCTACCGCAGGAAAGATACGTCTAGATTCCCAAAATTGGTACTCAAAGCGAGATTCAGGTTTTCCAAGGCTTTGACTAACCACACCAGGCCTTCTCGGGTACAAAATTCGTAGTGACCGAACAAAATTGCCAACCGCTTTTCTAGATAGGGCTTGACTTTGCCACAAATTAGCACGATTTTCAGCAGCAAACCTGTGGTTTGGGTGGGCCCGAGGTTGGAGATCAGGTCGATGAAGACAAAGTGGTTGGGCCGCGCAGGACTCTCTACTACTAAAAAGTTCAATAACTGGCTGCAAGTTCTGATCGTTAAAAATTCGTTGAACTTCTGAGCATCGTTGTGGGGAAAGGTATTTTGTAGTTGTTTATACAGTTTTTCGTTAAATTGACGTTTGCCGTAGCCATCGTCGGTGACGGAAGAAATTAGGTATTCGTATAAGTCGTCTTTAAAGGATCTGTAGGACACACTTGTGCTGGTGTTCGCAATGAAGCGGCCGGCTAGCTGTCGGTAGGTATCGGCTCCTTCGACTTTTCCGACAAATTGCTTGAGGGCAAAGAACAGCTCTGGGTCGCTCAACAGCGTCGGGTTTTTTATAGTCTGTATACTTCTGCCGAAGGAGATTGAGGTATGCCGGCGGGCTGCTTGGGCTTTTCTCACTTGGTGAGCAACGTATTGTGAGAGGTCGATTTCAAATTGCTGCTGCTTTTGAGCTTGGATTTTTTGAATGATTTTTTGCTGTTCGTAGGTGCTGTCGTCGCTGAGGAGGCAGTGTTTGTAGAGGTAAGGGTATCGGGGAATTAAGGTTCCGAGGGCTAGGCTGGCGGGAGTTTTGCCGTTGCTGTCTTCATTACTGTGGGTGATGACTTTGGCTAAGCGTTTGAGTGTGAGGTATTGTTCGCTTTGGGTAAATTGATTGACTAATTGGGGGATGGAGTGAGTAGGGCGCGATCGACTATATCGAGATAATATTTTGGGGGCTTCTTCAAACAGAGCGATCAATTCCGGGATAGCTGCTTGCTTTCCGGGGTATGTTTGCCAGCGGTTGATCAGGATGTGGCAGCAACGGTTGAGGATGTATTTGAATTCTTGTTCGGCGTAGGGTGAGGCTGCTATTTTTTCGAGTGCTTCAGCGATGGTGCGATCGCGATATCCGTTACCGTAGATAAACAAAGTGCGAAAACGGTCGATTAGTTCGATCGGCTGCTCTACTTGTACCAACTCCAGCCAGTGGTTGTAAAGTAGCTGTTCTTCTTCCTGGCTCTGTCTGTTATAGTCGTTCACTGTGGATTAACCCTCCAAAAGGATTGGGCAGGAGCTTTAAGCGCCATTGGCAGATATGAATTGGCAGATGAAGCACCACAATTAAGTCAACCGATTTTAGATTTTAGATTTTAGATTTTAGATTTACTCCACAGATTCATCTGGAAGCTTCAACTGTAGTCTAAAATTTTAATCTCTCCCCGACTTAGGTCGAGGGCTTGTATCCGTTGTTGGGTAGGGTCAACCGAGCTTCTCGCCTCCCGAGGCTTAGGGGTGGAAGTGGCGATCGCCTTAAGCAGATCTTTTTTACTTAGTTAAACTATTTGTCAACACCAGCATGACATGAATTGTTTGCAATTAGCAAGGCCTAAAATCACCACAAACTTTGTAAATTATTGGTAAAGATTGTGGGTGTGTTCTAAATAATTTATGGCTGGGCAGAGGATTTATTATTACCCGAAAGAATTGGTTGAAAGCCCCAAGCCTGCTCGGGAGAAATTAAAATCAGACTATTCATTACTCCAATCCTCGGACTTAAGGGTAGATGTCGCTCTCAAACAGTCAACTGTCAACTGTCAACTGCCAACTGTCAACTGTTGAAGAGTGCCAAGGTCAATCCTAGTCGGCATCCCCCTGTTATACCATTTGCGATTGGCGATTGGCGATTTGCGATGGGAATGACTGAGGACTCTCAGGGTTTAGATTCCGGGCAAAGCAGTTGCATTCTTTTTTGAACTGGTGTCAGTTAAATGTGAGGTGGGGCGAGGTAGGATTAGCTGTGAAAATAATGATTTGAAATGTGAGTGCTGGTAATATGGTCTGTCGCGTAAGTATCGCCCAACTTGCTGAAATTTTAACTGTACCTTTGCTTGCTGTGTCTGAGGACGTTCTGACAGTTGTAGGGACAGGTATTGCTACAGATACGCGCACCATTGAGGGGGGCGAAGTATTTTTAGCGCTGCGGGGAGAAAATTTTGACGGGCATCAGTTTGTGGCAAAAGCCCGGGATTTGGGAGCGATTGCTGCGGTAGTCGATCGCACTTACCAAGCAGAAGTTCCCAATTTTCCGCTGTTGCGCGTTGACGATACTTTAAAAGCTTACCAGGCGATCGCCCGTTGGTGGCGCGACCAATTCAGTATACCGATAATTGGTGTTACTGGTTCAGTAGGTAAAACTACTGCCAAAGAATTAATTGCGGCCGTTTTATCAACCAGCGGAAATGTTCTGAAAACTCAATATAACTACAACAATGAAATTGGAGTCCCGAAAACTCTATTAGAGCTTTCGCCGACCGACAATTATGCTGTAATTGAAATGGGAATGCGCGGGCTAGGAGAAATTGCGCTGCTGTCGCAAATTGCGCGTCCTACTGTGGCGGTAATTACTAATGTAGGAACGGCGCATATCGGGCGCTTGGGTTCGGAAGAGGCGATCGCCCAAGCTAAGTGCGAACTGTTAGCGGAAATGCCTGCTGAAAGTATTGCTATTCTCAATCACGATTCTGACAGATTAATGGCAACTGCGGCGCAAGTTTGGCAGGGAAAAACTTTAAGTTACGGATTAGAAGGCGGCGATTTGTGCGGGAAATTGCTGAATAATGATACAATGCTTGTAGAAGGTGTGGAATTGCCGCTACCGTTGGCTGGAAGGCACAATGCTGTAAATTATTTGGCGGCTTTGGCGGTAGCAAAAGTTTTAGGGATTAAGTGGGAAGTTTTACAACAAGGTTTGTCCGTGCAGTTACCGGATGGACGGGCGCGCCGCTACGATTTGCTTTCTGATGTTGTGATTCTGGATGAGACTTACAATGCTGGTTTGGAGTCGATGTTGGCGGCGCTGAGATTGTTAGCGGATACTCCGGGAAAGCGCCGGATTGCGGTGTTGGGTACGATGAAGGAATTGGGCGAAAGGGCGATCGAATTTCACCGACAAGTAGGAAGGGCGGCGCGGGATTTAAACCTCGATGCTTTGTTTGTGTTTGCGGATTTTGAGGAAGCGGCGGCGATGGCGGCGGGTGCGGCGGGCGTGCCTTTTGTGGAGATAGGAGATATTACGGCGCCCGATGGGCGGGAAGATTTAGCAAAGCGGTTGTTGGGATTTGTTGAAAAGGGCGATCGTATTTTATTTAAAGCTTCTCATTCAGTGGAATTGAATCGAGTTGTCCAGAAGTTCCGTGCCGATTTTGCAGGCCAATAACTAGCAATTTGGTTCGTAGTGAGGACTTCAGTCCTCTCTCGTCGGATGCGGACTGAAGTCCTCACTACAAACCTATGTTTGAGATGATATGATTTAGTTTAAAAGTGCGATCGCTACGCCCCGGCTTGCGCCTACGAACTCTTCACCAAAGTAACCCCATGATTGCTAAAACTCTCAGTCCGCCCGAACAAATAGTTGAGCTATCGAATATCAGTTGGCAAACTTATGAAACTTTGCTTGCCGAAATCGGCGATAGGCCAATTAGACTGAGATACAATCGCGGCAATTTGAAAATTATGGTGCCTTCTCCTGAACACGAAATTTACAAAAGAGTAATAGGTCGATTTGTTGAAACATTAGCTGAAGAATTAGATGTGAGAATTGAACCTCTGGGTTCTACGACATTCAAACGTCCTGAACTCATTGGTGTAGAACCGGATGATTGTTTTTACATCCAGAATGCTAGTGCAATTAAAGGCAAAAAACGACTCGATATGAGTCAATATCCGCCCCCGGATTTAGTGGTGGAAATTGATGTTACCAGCAGATCCGACAATACCTTGCAGATTTATGCCGATCTGGGAGTGCCGGAAGTTTGGATTTACAACGGTTCGCGGCTCAGAATTAACAGATTGGACGATCGAGGGTATGTCGAGTGCGAGATCAGTTTAGCATTTCCGAGTGTTGCTATTTTAGAGATTGTCAGTTTTTTGGCACAGGCGGAAACAATGGATTATTTGGAATTAGTTAAAGCATTTCGGAATTGGGTAAAAAGCCAAATTAATCAAAATCAATAGTCCTGTTTATTTTAATCCTGGATGCAGATCGGAAACCGCTTTTTTTGACGACAAAACTTGATTGTGACCCGCAGATTGTGTAAAATTTTATCCCTCAATATCCCGATCGCTCTAACGGCTCGATTTCAATATCTGGAGCAATCTCAATGGCTGCAAGTCTGGCATTCTCAACTATCGTATTTCCCATTATTGTATTGTGTACTGCCTCAAACTTAGATTCGGCTTCCGAAATTTCTTCGTAGTGTACAATCACATGATAATATTTATTAATTGGTTCTCCTGAATCTGAAAGTTCCACGGCAAGGGAATCTATATTCTGAGACTCTTCTGCTTTTTCGCGATATTCGTCAGCTAAATGTTCTAGGGCGATCGCGATCGCGTGTTCTTTCGTTTGTCCGTAAAAATTCATGGTATCATTGGGGCGATCGCTCAGAGATGATGATATCTGACACAGATACTGCCCGTTTGATTGAGCGCAAACGGCGATCGCAATTGTACCAGTAGTGCGATCGGGATTTATTTCGGCCATTTCAACCTCGCTATCTCATGAAATAAACTTGCTAAATTGTATCCGGGTCAATATTTAATTTTCGCAGTTTTGCGGCCAGGCGATCGGCACGTTGCATCTCTATCAAAATTGAGATGGAGGAGAAGAATAGCGATACGGTTTAAGATATGGAAGGGCGAAATTAAGGTAAATTCGAGGAACTCCGCCCGAGTCATCGTTCCGCGTCAGTCAGCGTTCATCTGCGGTTGCTAAAAAGAGCCTCAAACGCAACCATCCCGATCGTGAATCGCCCTTTTCTTTTATTCCCCGGACTGAATTTGACTCCTCACCCACTCCCGGAATAACCGCAGCAAAGCATTTTCCTTGGTAGTCCTCCTCAATTCCAAAAAGCGCAGCATCTCAACTTGCGACAAAAAAGGAAAAGTCGGAGAAACATCTCTTTCTACATATTCCTGTGCTTCCAGTTGATAAATTATTAAACGATTTCCGTCGTAGCGCCAAACTTCCGGCACCCCTAAACTTGCGTATAAAGAAAGGCGATCGATCGAACTGCTAGTCACGTCAATTTCCACTACTAAATCTGGTGGCGGATCTTGATTGAGATCGATTTGTTCTTTGTCCCAAACCACATTCTCATTTTGGATATAGTAGCACTGATCCGGCTCCAAACCGCGAGCCAAATCCTCGCGCCGACAAGTTAGAGAACCCAAACTCCGAATTTCGATGTTTAATTCTTCACTCACACTTTCCACAAAACGGCCTAAAATTTTCTTACTACCTTCATGGGGTGCTAAAGGAGTCATAATTTCTAATGTTCCTCGATCGTAAGTCAGGCGAATTCCTCCGTGTTCCCCTAACTCATTCAGCAGGGATTCGTAAGTTTTCCAGCTAATGTTGTTTAGCAGAATTCCGCTAGTTTGATTCTGGATCAGGGTGGCTGTCATGGCTACCTGCCTGGGTTGTAGATTATTGATTGTATCTTAGCAAACACGATCTTGATTGAGGGGCGATCGCCCTCCTTCAGTCTCTTTACTGAATTTGACTCCTCACCCACTCCCGGAATAACCGCAGCAAAGCCTTTTCTTTTGTAGTCTGTTTCAGTTCCAAAAACCGCAGCATTTCAAACTTCGACAGAAAAGCAAAAGTGGGAGAAACCTCGCACTCTGCGTATTCATTGCCTTCTAAGTGATAGATGATTAAACGATTGCCATCGTAGCGCCAAACTTCAGGTACACCCAAACTTGCGTAAAGTTTGAGACGATCGATCGAACTGCTGGTAATGTCAATTTCAATAGCTAAATCCGGTGGTGGATCTTCATTGAGATCGATTTGTTCTTTATTCCAGACAACATCTTCATTCTGAATGTAGTAACATTTATCAGGTTCTAACCCCCGTTCCAAATCTTTGCGCTTGCAGGTTAGTGAACCCAGGCTGCAAATGTCAACATTTAATTCATCAGTTAGAACTTCAACAAAATTTCCTAAGAGTTCACCTGACTTTTCATGTGGTGCTGATGGAGTCATAATTTCTAAATTTCCGCGATCGTAAATCAGGCGAATTCCTCCGTGTTCCCCTAACTCATTCAGCAGGGATTCGTAAGTTTTCCAGCTAATATTTTTTAGCAGAATTCCGCTACTTTGATTCTGGATTAGGGTGGCTGTCATGGCTACCTGCCTCGGTTTTAAATTATTAATTGTATGTTAGCAAATATGATACTTGACTTATTTCATAAATCTGCGATCGCCCTTACGATACCGCCGATTAATATCAAATCCGCTCTCCATCGGCATGATTCATATCTCTATTCTCGGACTCTGTGTCCTCTGCGCCCTCTGTGGTTTAATCATTCCAGTCCAAGTGGAAACGATATAACGCAAATCAACGCAGATTTTTTTAAGAGTCCTGGACGCACCAATATCAAAGAAACCGGGTTTTTCACCTAATCTCGTCGCTACAGCGAAGGATGTTCGTGAAAAAACCCGGTTTCTGGCTACCTGTTTGTAGAGTACGATCGCACTATTCGATCGCACTTACACTCAACACACTACTTAGCAGCTTGACGCTCTTTCGCATCCTTAATCACTTCCTCAGCGATATTGCTCGGACAAGGAGAATAGTGCGAGAAAGACATCGAAAACTGACCGCGCCCAGATGTCATGGTACGCAAATCGCCAATGTAGCCAAACATTTCGCTCAACGGCACATCAGCCTTGATCCGCGCTCCTGTTTGTCCGGTTTCCTGAGCCTTCATCATGCCCCGGCGGCGGTTGAGGTCGCCGATGACATCGCCCATGTGATCGTCTGGGGTGAAGACATCGACATTCATGATCGGTTCCAGCAACTGAGGCCCAGCCTTGGGTACAGATTGGCGGTAGGCGGCTTTAGCAGCAATTTCAAAGGCCATTGCTGAAGAGTCAACCGGGTGGAAACCTCCATCAACCAGGGTGAATTTCAAGTCTAAGCAGGGGAATCCAGCCAAGACGCCCACATCGATGCAGCTTTGGAAGCCTTTTTGCACCGCTGGCCAATACTCTCTCGGTACGCTACCACCAGTTACTTTTGACTCGAACACGAAGCCGCTACCGACTTCACCGGGCTCGACGATATAGCCGATTTTAGCAAATTGACCTGAACCACCAGATTGTTTCTTGTGGACATAGTTGTCTTCGAGGCGTTTGGTGATGGACTCGCGGTAGGCTACCTGCGGTTCGCCAACTTCTACCTCGACGCCGTGGGTGCGTCGCAGAATGTCCACTTTGATGTCGAGGTGCAGTTCGCCCATGCCCTTGAGGATGGTTTCGCCACTTTCTTCGTCTGTGACCATGTGGAAAGATGGGTCTTCTTGTACCATCTTGGTGAGCGCGGCTCCCATCTTTTCTTCGCCTCCTTTGAGTTTCGGTTTGACCGAAATGGAGATGACTGGTTCTGGGAACACCATTGGCTCTAGGGTTGCGGGATTTTTGGGGTCGCAGATGGTGTGTCCGGTGCGGACGTTTTTCATACCTACGATCGCAATAATATCGCCTGCTTGAGCCGAATCAATTTCTTCGCGGGAGTTGGCGTGCATTTCTACCAAGCGGCTGATGCGCTCGGTTTTGCCTGTGGCGGTGTTGAGTACGGTGTCGCCTTTGGATATCTTACCGGAGTACAAACGGGTGAAGGTTAAAGCGCCGAAGCGATCGTCCATAATCTTAAATGCCAGGGCGCGCAAAGGGCCTTCTGGATCCACGATCGCGAAATTGCCTGTTTCCTCGCCTTCGAGATCCACCTCAGGCTGAGGCGTAACTTCCATCGGGTTCGGGAGGTAGTCAACGACTGCATCGAGTACCAACTGGACGCCCTTATTCTTAAACGACGAGCCGCAGTAGGTGGGGAAAAATGCCATGTCGCGGGTGCCTTTGCGGATGCACCGCTTGAGGTCTTCGATACTCGGCTCGTTGCCTTCGAGGTACTGTTCCATCAGGTTATCATCCTGCTCGACAGCCAGTTCGATCAACTGTTCGCGGTATTTCTCGACATCATCGACCATATCGGCCGGAACATCCTGAATTGTGTAGCCCATCGGATCGCCCGAATCATCCCAGATCCATGCTTTGCGGGTGAGCAAATCGACCATGCCGCAAAATTTGTCTTCAATGCCGATCGGCAAAACCATTACCATTGGTTTAGCTGCGAGGACTTTATCGACTTGCTTGACAACTCGGTAAAAATCTGCGCCCGTGCGATCGAGCTTATTGATATAGACGATACGAGCAACTTTAGAATCGTTAGCGTAGCGCCAGTTAGTTTCCGATTGCGGTTCAACTCCACCGGAACCGCAGAACACACCGATACCGCCATCGAGAACCTTGAGCGAACGGTAAACCTCGATCGTAAAATCGACGTGTCCGGGAGTATCGATGATGTTGAGCTGATGCTCGTTCCAGAAGCAGGTAGTAGCAGCGGATTGAATCGTAATCCCGCGTTCTTGCTCCTGTTCCATGAAGTCAGTCGTCGCCGCGCCTTCGTGTACTTCACCGATTTTGTGGATTTTACCCGTCAGTTTCAGGATTCTTTCAGTTGTGGTGGTCTTGCCAGCATCTACGTGGGCGAAGATGCCGATATTTCGATAACGAGTGAGATCTTTCATAAAAAAATTCGGGAAGTGGGAAACGAGCGTGGCTTTAGCCCGCTCGTGGGAAAAGGCTCGGGGATTTCAATCAAGAGTGAATCTTTCCATTACACAAGGATTGCTTAATTCGGTGTACTTTTGTGATGTACTTTCGATGGGACAATTACCACCTCAAACCTCGCAATCCGCGATCGCATAATGTTTGCTCCGGCAGGAGCCTCCCTTGTGGGGTAATGTTAGCTTCGACCTGGTTATCTGGGCTTGTTAGGCTTACAACACTGTTCCAGTGACTTTAGAACTGTTTAATTGAAAGCGACAGAGCGGAAAACTAGCTTCGCATTCTCCGGTGTCGTGACCCAAATAACGGCTGCTCTTGCGAGCGGTCTGGTCAGTACAGCTTGCGAGAGATTTCTCTTGCAAGCTCAGCGGCGTTGATTCCCTGAGTTACTGACAATTATTGTTGAGATTCCATGCGACGAACCGTCGGCTACCCGTCGGCCACCACCTGCAAGCGTGACAAGCGAGGAATCAATGTTGCCTAGGGCCGGCGAGTACAGGTTGGATTTCGTTTTCCCTGTTTCTGGCAGCACTACCTTAATTTTGACACTTCCCCGTCATTCCTGCGAAGGATTCTTGGTTCGATCGGTACGGGAATCCTTACAATCCATAAAAATAACCTAGATATAGGGAAAAATTCTCTCATAAAGTTAGGTTAGGTTGAGGTACTCAACGAACCAATAAAACTTACACATTAGGCAAGCGAAACGGTTTTTTTTTACGAAAAGACTCGTTGTGACGCGCACCCAGGTTTTTAACCCTGATATTTGCTTAAAACCTTCAATCTCCATTAAAAAACCCGGTTTCTTGGTAGGCGAGCTGGTAAGTCCTGCTATAAAAAGTTGGTGTGTGCGTCCCAAGCTATCTAAGTCAAAATCGAGCCACTCATCATCCGTTGATATCGCCGTTCCAACTCATCCCGCACGACCGGCCATTCATCCAAAGTTTCATCATTCTCAATTACCATTTGAGCGGCCTCCCTCGCCAACTCCAAAACCTCCTGATCCTCCACCAAACTCGCCAAAGCAAAATCCGGTAAACCAGACTGTCGAGTTCCCAAAACCTGACCTGGGCCGCGCAATCTCATATCCATTTCTGCAATAAAAAATCCATCTTGAGATTGTTCTAAAACCTTCATTCTCTGCATAGCTTCCGCAGCCTTGGAACCGGGCATTAACAAACAATAAGAACGATTGCTGCCCCGACCGACTCGACCCCGCAACTGGTGCAATTGCGACAGTCCAAAACGCTCCGAATTTTCAATCAACATTACCGTTGCATTCGGCACATCTACTCCCACTTCCACCACAGTAGTAGATACTAAAATATCAGTTTCTTTGTCTCTAAACTTAGTAATCGCCTGATCTTTGTCAGCGCTACTCATCCTACCGTGGAGCAAACCTACCTTAAACTCAGGAAATATACTTTTTTCGAGTTTCTCTTTTTCCTCAATTGCCGATCGCACATCCAGCTTTTCCGACTCCTCCACCAGAGGCAGAACCACATAAACCTGACGGCCGCTCGCCACCTCCCGACGAATCAAATCGTAAGCCTGGAGGCGTTCTTTCGCAGACAGAACAGTCGTTTGAATCGCCTGCCGACCGGGGGGAAGTTCATCAATTTGACTCACGTCTAAATCGCCGTGCAGAGTCAGCGCCAGCGTCCGAGGAATGGGAGTTGCGGTCATCGTCAAAACGTGAGGAGATTCGCCTTTTTGCTGCAATTTAGCACGCTGCTGCACGCCGAATCTGTGCTGTTCGTCAATTACAGCCAAACCCAATTTATGGAAATTCACCGTATCTTGAATCAGCGCGTGAGTTCCTACTAAAACAGGTAATTCTCCGGTTTCTAACTGGCTGTGAATTTCCCGGCGCTTGGCTATTTTTGTCGAACCAGTTAACAGTTCGACAGACAAGTGCATCAAATTAAACCAGCCTACCAATTTCCGATAATGCTGTTCTGCTAAAACTTCTGTCGGCGCCATTAAAGCGGCTTGATAGCCGGATTGAATTGCTGCTAGCATTGCGACTACAGCGACGACTGTTTTGCCAGCGCCGACATCGCCTTGCACTAATCGGTTCATCGGCTGGGGCGAAGCTAAATCGTTGAGGATGTCGTTAATGACTCTTTCTTGGGCATTTGTCAGCGCAAAAGGCAAGATTTGATAGAACTGTTCGATCAATTTCCCGCTAGGAAGGATGACTGCGCTAGCTTGAGCTTTTCTTTGGGTTTGGCGGCGCTTTAAAAGGCCTAATTGCAGGTAGAAAAATTCGTCAAAAACTAAGCGGCGGCGGGCGGCGGACAAGCAATCGCGATCGAGCGGAAAGTGAATGTTTGCCACCGCATCGGCTAAACCCATTAAGCCGTAACGCTCGCGCAAGTCATCCGGTAGCGATTCCGGTAACAGTTTCGCGGCCGGAATTGCGGCTAAGATCGATCGCCTCACCGAACCCGCATCCACCCCTTCCGTCAGCGGATAAACAGGAATCAGGCGGCCGACTTTCATAGATTCGATCGCACCGCCGGAGTCATCTAATACTTCCAACTCAGGATTTTCTAGGGTAATGCCATACTTACCCTGCTTTACCAACCCCGAAGCAGCAAGTATCGCACCAGTACAATACTCGCGCTTTTTGAATTCTTGCCAGCCGCGATTGCTGTAGCGAGGCCCGGCAAAAAAGCGACTGATTTTAATTTCTCCGGTACTGTCTTTTAAAATTACTTCTAATATCGTTAATTTCTTATTTTTAGGGCTAGAAAAGCAATTGCAGCGCTTTACTTCGGCGATTAAAGTAACAGTTTCCCCTGCTATTAACTCGCGAATTCGTACTTGCTTTGCATAGTCGATGTGGTTGCGGGGATAGTAGTAAAGCAAGTCATATACGGTATCTAAACCGAGTTTTAGCAAGCGGTTGCCGTTGGCGGGGCCGATGCCTGTCACGCGGGTTAACGGTTGATCTAGCGTCAGACTGGGGGGTGGAGGTGCTGTGTTAAGGGGTGCGGTTCGGGGAACTGAAACGGCTGGAGTGATTGAATCGGTGGCATTTTCAGGTCTGACTTGTGTCGTTTGTTCTTCCCAAACTTGCTCCATTTGTCTGAGGAAACTGACTGTAATGGCGATCGAATGTTGGCGCCCTTCGAGATCTTTCTGAGGGTAGATGTCAAATTCCACAGCAAGTTCTCTGGCGCGATCGCGCGAAGAACCAGTGACAGCGCCTGCAAGTTGTCTCAAGCTGAGGCCGAGAAACTCGCTAAAGCGGTATTGACTGCCTTGGATGTCGTTAAATCCGCGATCGGCTTCTACGGAAAGAGCTTTTTGCAATCGCTGCCATTCTGGTTGGTTATTAGTCATCAGTCATTAGTTATTAGTCATTAGTCATTAGTCATTAGCGCGAGCGTCCCCGATCGCGAACGTTATTAGTCATTAGTCATTAGTCATTAGTCATTAGTTATTAATCATAGCTCAATAATTCCAGACAATTGTCAACTGTCAACTGTCAACTGTCCACTGTCCACTGACTAATCTTCAAACCAACTCAACCGCCAAGCCGACTCAGCCTCCACCACCGCCATTTCCCGCTGCTTTTTCTGGTAATCGCGACCGAGGGAGTTCAACTTTGCAGAGAGGTTGCGAATTTGTTGGCGCCAAGCCGATGTTCCCGGATCGGCAAACTCTATTTCCGACAACCGCAGTTTAATTGCTGTAATGTGCAAAGCATTAATACCGGGTCTTTTTCCCAAGTTTGGCGGTGCTGGTGAACTATCTGTTTCAATGATTAAGCTTAATAGGTTAGGTGGGCCCGCCACGCTGTCGGCGGACAATTCAGCAGCAGAAGCAGCTTCTAGAACCTGTTCTGGCAATTGACTGGGCAAGATTTCCGACTGTTGGAGCAAGCGGTTGGTGTCGCGAGACAGCAGCTTGAGAATCTGGGCGATCGACTTTTCAATACTATTTTGCCAGCGCGCCAAACTTTGCGGGGAATTGGCAATTGGTAATTGATTGTTTGTTGCTGGAAATTGATAGTTAATAGCGGAAAATTCGTTGTTTGCCTCTATTTCTTCCTCGACGAATTCGTTTTCCTCGATTTCTTCCTCGCCAAACTCGTCTTCATCTATTTCTTCATCTATTTCTTCATCTATTTCTTCCTCTTCCTCTTCCTCTTCCTCTTCCTCTACTTCTGATTCAGTCGTGAGCGATCGCAATTTTTCTTGAGACGCCGCAGCCAAACGCCTTACAGACTGCTGCATTTTTTGTCGCCCGTCGAAGGACAACTTGAGAAACGACTCCGGCACCGCTTGAGTGCAAAGGTGATAGCAAGCCAAAATCAACTGCTGTCGCACCGCTTGTCCCAAGGCAGTTAAATAACCATCGTAGGTACTGCGAAACTCTAGATTCAAGGCTGCTAAAGCCTCTTCGAGTCCTGCCAAATCTTGCTCTATGCGCTCTCTGGATCCCACCATATATCCCCTATAAAATTCAAATAGGACGATCGGCAAAACAACCCGATTTTTGCCACAAATTGTCTGATTGTCGAGTTAATTCTGGTTAGAAATCGGCTATTGGTTTCAACAATCGCCTCAAACCTTTTTATCTTTTTTATCTTTCGGTTTCCAGCCGAGTCTCGATTCCCCTCACATCCCCCGGATAGTCGTAAAATATCGCTAAAATATCGGCTCTTGGGTACGTAGTTGCGCTTCAGCGCTCCGGCGCTAATTTACGGTACAAACGACTCAATGTGAAAAAATGAAACAACTGAGTTAATCTTCTGAATTTTCAAGTTACCCATTTTCAAACCCCGATGAGCAACGCCCTCTTTCCGAATATTATAAAGAGCGCTAAAGCGCAACTACGTACCAAGAGCGCTGAAGCGCAACTACGTACCAAGAGCGCTGAAGCGCAACTACGTACCTATTTCTGTAGTCGTGTAAAAACTAAAAATTAAAAATGCAAAAAAATTAGGTTTTCACATTTTTAATTTTTAGTTTTTAATCTAAATTTTCGATTATTGAGCAGCACCCATTTGGGCGGCCACTTCATCAGCAAAGTTAGCTTCTACTTTCTCGATGCCTTCGCCCAACACAAAACGCACGAAGCGGCGGACTTGGACATTTTCGCCAATTTGGGCGATCGTTTGTTTGACCAACTCTTCCACCGAGATATTTTGATCTCTAATAAAAGGCTGATCCATCAAACATAACTCTTTCATCCGCTTGTCAATCCGCCCTTGAACAATCTTTTCTTTGATATTGTCCGGCTTGTTCCCCAAGTCATCTTTGCCCATTTCAATTGCCTTTTCTCGTTCGACAATTTCAGCGGGGATATCTTCAACTTTCACGTATTCCACATTCGGGCAAGCTGCAATTTGCATTGCAATATTGCGTACTAAACTTTGGAATTCTTCGCGCCGTGCCACAAAATCTGTTTCGCAGTTAACTTCCACCAGCACTCCCACGCGGCCGCCCGTGTGAATGTAGCTGCCTACAAGTCCTTCTGAGGCAACCCGTCCTGCTTTTTTGTCAGCCCCAGCCAGACCTTTTTTCCGCAGCCACTCAATTGATGTTTCGATATTGCCATCGTTTGCGGTGAGGGCTTTTTTGCAGTCCATCATCCCCGCGCCGGTTTTGTCGCGCAGTTCTTTAACAAGTTTTGCAGATATGTCCGCCATCTTCTTTAAGTTCCCAATCAAAATTAGTTATTAGTCGTTAGTGCGAGCGTCCCCGCTCGCGAACCTTATCATTAGTCATTAGTCGTTAGTCATTAGTCGTTAGTGCTGTCCCCGCTCGCGAACCTTATCATTAGTCAGGAGTGCGAGCGTCCCGCTCGTGAACCTTAATGTTAATGATTAGACAAGAGTTAAGAAATAGCAAGTCAGCCTTCTGGCGGATTTGGTAGGTGTAGAACCCTAATTAATTTTGGTGTTCACACTGCGGAATGCTTTTGTCAGAAATCTACTAATGACCGAGACTAATGCCATTTACAATTAAAAATTAAAAATTAAAAATGTCCAACTAAAAATTATGATTTTTAATTTTTAATTTTCAATCTTTAATTTTTAATTGCTTGGTGTCAGATGCCGATAGCAATACTAGCTTTCGGTTTCTTCGCTGTCAGTGTCGCCGTCCTCGGGATCTACATAATTAGGGTCATCCAATTCTTCGATTTCGCCATCATATTCGGCGCCTTCGTAACCACCTTCGTAGTCGTAGTCTTCGTCAGAGTCGCCGCCTTGTTGACCGTGACGACCTTCGTAGATGGCATCAGCCAACTTGCCGACAATCAGTTTGATCGATCGAATAGCATCGTCGTTTGCTGGAATCGCAATGTCAACCAAATCCGGGTCGCAGTTGGTATCCAACAGAGAGACGATGGGAATTCCCAGCTTTTGGCATTCCAACACAGCATTATACTCGCGGCGTTGGTCTACTAGGACAACTCCGTCGGGAATCTTACGCATAGTTTTGATTCCGCCCAGATACTTCTGGAGTTTTGCCATTTCTCGGCGCAGCACGGAAGCTTCTTTTTTCGGCAACAAATCTAGGGCGCCGATTTCCTCGCGGCGCTCCAAATCCTTGAGGCGCTCGACGCGGGACTTAATCGTTGTCCAGTTGGTGAGCATTCCCCCCAGCCAGCGCTGGTTGACGTAGTAAGCACCGCAGCGTTGAGCTTCTTGGGCTACAATCCCGGCAGCTTGGCGCTTTGTACCGACGAACAAAAACTTTTTACCTTTTTCGGAGGCCACTCTCATGTACTCGTAGGCGTCTTCCATAAGCTGAGCGGTTTGCACGAGGTCGATGATGTGAACCCCGTTGCGCTCTGTGAAAATGTAGGGAGCCATTTTCGGGTTCCACCGACGGGTTTGGTGTCCGAAGTGAACCCCTGACTCTAACATTTGAGCCAAACTAACTACTGGCATTGTATTTTTAACTCCTGTATTCGGGTTAATCCTCCACCCGGTCGTATTTCTGAGGGTTTGCGCCCTCGAAACACCCGAAAACCCGGATGTGCGAATTTAAACAACTTTTCTAGTCTATCACCAGAAGCACCACTTTTTCTGACTATCTTAGATCCGTAGGGTAGGGTTTTCCGTAGGGTTGCGTGGACGGTGTGCACCGACTTGAGCGATGCCATTTTTCCAAAATCATGCAACTGTAGGGAAGATCCCAACCCATGACCAGTAAATCATCTCCCAATCTAAAATCCAAAATCTAAAATCTAAAATGGTATGAGATGTAGTCGGCGGGTTGGGTGCGGGGGGCGCACGATACGGTTAGAGTTACTAGCAACCGCTTCTGAAAAAACCAAAAATCCAGGTTCGAGGTTGCAGAAGCTTTCGTGAGCTTGTGAGAGAATGGCGTTGAAGCTGCGTGTCTTGTGCCTTCTTTCGTTCGATCGAGCTTTTATCGATTTTATTCGATCGGCAATTCTGTCGGCTTTACTAGAAAAAATTGGTTTAAACGCAACCCTTCTAGGGAGAAATTAAAATCAGACTATTCATGAGTCCAATCCTCTTCCTTTCAGGTAGAGGTCGCCCTCATCCCTTCTCTAAGCGAGCGGGTAAGCTGTCAACTGTCAACTGTCAACTGTCAACTGTCAACTGAATGCCACGCCCTCTCGATCCGCAAAAAACCTAAAGCTAAAAACGCCATGCCCATCCCCATTCTCGTCCTGCTTGAAGTTCTAATTGTCATCGCACTTTCTCGACTTGTCGGCTTAGCATTTCGAGCGATCAAACAACCTCAAGTTATTGGAGAAATTGTAGCAGGAATTATGCTCGGGCCTTCTCTCCTCGGTTTGATTGCACCAGATTTAGGAGCAGCACTTTTTCCAGCGGAGGCCGTTCCTTTCCTCAACGTGTTATCTGAGGTAGGGCTAATATTTTTCATGTTTTTGATTGGTTTAGAACTCAATCCTAAGTATCTAAAAAACAATTTAGATGTAGCAATTTTAACATCACACGTCAGCATTTTAGTGCCATTTTCTCTGGGAAGCTTCCTAGCACTGCTGTTGTACCCGATAGTTTCAAATAATAGCGTTTCGTTTACAGCATTTGCGATGTTTTTGGGCGCTGCGATGTCAATTACTGCCTTTCCGGTGCTGGCAAGAATTATTACAGAGCACAACTTGCAGAATACCAAATTGGGGACGCTAGCTCTGACTTGCGCTGCGGTAGACGATGTGACGGCATGGTGTTTGTTGGCGGTGGCGATCGCAGTTACGCGCACTAACTCGATGGTTGGGGCTTTACCGACAATTTTTGAATCTATAGTGTACATCGGTTTCATGCTGACTGTAGTCCGCTGGTTCTTGCAACGGCTTTCCAAGCACTACAACCGCACCGGCAAGTTATCTCAATTAGTGCTATCCGGCATTTACATGGGAGTTGTAGCATCAGCTTTAATTACTGAATGGATCGGCATTCACTTAATTTTCGGTGCGTTTTTGCTGGGTGCTGCCATGCCAAAAAATGCCGGACTTACCAGAGAATTAGCTGAGAAAACAGAAGATTTTGTCCTGATATTTCTGCTGCCAATATTTTTCGCTTACAGCGGTTTGCGGACTCAAATCGGCCTGCTCAATAGTCCCGAATTGTGGCTGCTGTGCGCGGCAGTTTTGGGAGTAGCAATTATTGGAAAATACTTCGGGACTTACGTTGCTGCCCGAGTCTGCGGCATCAGCAACCGCGAAGCTTCAGCGCTGGGGTGGATGATGAATACTCGCGGTTTGACTGAACTGATTGTGCTGAATATCGGTCTTTCTCTGGGGGTGGTTTCGCCGCTGCTATTTACGATGTTAGTCATTATGGCTTTAGTGACAACTTTTATGACTTCGCCACTGTTGGAGTGGACTTATCCGAAAAAGCTGATTCGGTTAGATATCTCAGAAGTAAGTTCGGATGATGATTCAGAATTAAAAGATTCGCCAATGGGTGGAGAAAGCGAAGAAATTAATAGAGAATTGCTGCCCAAGTATCGAATTTTAGTCCCGGTTGCTAATCCCAGCACGCAGAAAGGTTTGCTGCAATTGGCGATCGCCCTGGCGCAGCCTGCTGCGGATACAGGGGGTAGCGATTTGCAGTCGGCGGCGGTTCATCCTCTGAGTTTGATCGAATTAAATGAAAATTATGGTTTTGAAAGTACGCCCGTAGAAGCCGATCGCATTATTCAGGAACGCCGCTCGAAATTATCAGAATTGATAGAGAGTTTGGAATTGCCGGATGCGAAAAAATTCGTGCACCCAATCATTCGGGTTACTAAAGATGTGGCGCGGGAAACGGCGCAAATTGCGGAACTCGATCGCGCGGATTTGATTTTGGTAGGATGGCACAGGCCGACTTTTAGCAGCAACCGTTTGGGAGGGCGTGTCGGCCAAATTCTCAGCAACGCTACTGTGGATGTAGCAATTTTTGTTGACAGAGGTAGGGAACGGTTGAATAATTTGTTAGTGCCTTATGCGGCAAATATTCACGATGATTTAGGGTTGGAATTGGCGCTGAGACTGTTGGTTAATAGCGAGGAACGTCGTTTGACGGTGCTGCGGGTGGCGGTTGACGGGGCAGAGGGAAATGAGCTGAGTTATGAGTTTCAGCGAGTTATGGATCGGTTGCCGGTAGAAGTGCGATCGCGCATTGAAACTCCGATTGTGGAGGCTGCTGAGCCGATTCAAGCGGTGGTGGCGGCTTCTGCTAATGCTGATTTGACGATCGCGGGTACGAGTCGGGAGTGGGGAATTGAACGCCAAACTCTCGGACGGTATACTGATGAATTGGCGGTGCAGTGTCATTCTTCGCTGCTGATTGCGCGCTGTTACGTGAAAGTGCGATCGCACTTGGCTTCGGTACTTGTTGACAGTTGACAGTTGACAGTTGACAGTTGACAGTTGGCAGTTGACAGTTGGCAGTTGGCAGTTGACAGTTGGCAGTTGGCAGTTGGCAGTTGGCAGTTGGCAGTTGGTTATTTGTGAGGTGCTACCAATTCCCAATTCCCAATTCCCAATCCCCAATTCCCAATTCCCAATTCCCAATTCCCAATTCCCCATTCCCAATTCCCAATTCCCCATTCCCAATTCCCAATTCCCAATTCCCCATTCCCAAGATTATGAATCATTTAAGCCTTAAATCCCTGGCATTTTACGGGATTGCGATCGGCTCGGTTTCGCTGCTGTTTAAAGTGGTAACTGCTTACGGCGAAACAAGTTTAAAAGCGGCTCCGGCAATTGCGGGAAGTTATCGCTTTGATGCTAAAAGTTTGCCGGAATGTCTGAAATCTGATACTTTGACCTTGACAATCGAGCAATCGGGTGTTTATTTGAGCGGTAATTTGCGATCGGGTAACAGCGAGGGCGATCGCGCAAACACAGCCGAGGAGAAACCTTCTTTAGCAGGGAAGTGGGAAAATCAAGGATTGAGCTTGTCGGGTGTCGTACCTAATTTAACGGGTTGCAGCGAGTCCGCTGCGATCGGTCAAAACAGCTATGTTAAACTGCGAGGAGTTGTGGAAAAAGACAGCCTCAACGGAAAAATTAGTCTGACGGATCGGGCGGCGGCTACTAATTTTACGGCTCAAAAAGAAGCGGTGGCGAAACCTCAGCAGAAGCAACCACATTAAAGGTGTTGATTTCAATCGCACCGTCAGAAAACGGGTAGAAGCCCTGGATAGATCGGGCTCCAACCTAAAACTTTCGATCGAAGAAGTTGAAGATCCAGATTTATCTGTGGAGTAAATCTGAAATCTAAAATTAATCGATACTTTGGAAAAATAACACGGTTAGAATCAGGCAATTACTAACAGTGTGAGAGATGAAAATTGCTCCAAATTGGGTGGTGACTTTAAAACTTCTTTTCGGAGGACGGCGGGTGAGGGTGAATGAGCGTTTGAATTCAGTAGGAACAGCAGTTTTTTTCTTCCCGTATAGCGTGTTTTCTAACAGTTCTAATGCTTGCCATTTTGCGAGAAAAGTCACTAGCAGTATCGAGAGGGCGATGCCAGTTATTATGAAGTAAAAATCTCGCTCGCCTCCTAATAATATATAATCGATCAGCCGTTCCCGTAAATCTTTTGAAAGCACGCTTTCAATGCCGAAAAAAACTAGCCAACCCATGCAAGTGCAAGAGAGATTGAGGATGGCTGCATATTCAACGCTGGTTTTCGGGCTGAGTTTCAGTAGTTTTTGCAAGAACCATGATTCGATCGCGATCGCCAAAAACATGGCTAGAATTTGTACCAACACAGTCCGAAACGGGAAAACAGTTGCAATCATTAGTTTTGCTCCTATGTCTGCTTCCCGATCGTACCTGACACACTACAAAACCGCTGTATGCTCCAGCCCCTCTTTGAAGAGCGATCGCCAGATGGTCGCACTTAAGCCACTGGCGGCTAATGGTGCTAAATTAAAATCAGAATATAGAACTGAGCGATAGAAATAAAGTATCCCAGAGGAGTCTCCGGTTCAAAAATTACCTGGGCCAAGACCCCGCCTGTCCGTATAGTGTGTTGAAATGGATGTTGCCGTGATCTTAATGCCGTCAGAAACTTCGCTTACCGAGTCAAACCCGTTGATTTTAGACAGTTTGCCAGATTTGTCGCCGAATGAGGGTGGGTGTCCCCGCCGGACTAGATTGCAAATTGATTTGATGTTGCTGGCGATCGAGGCCTTGTATCTCGGAGGTGCGGAAGAAATGCTGGCAGTGTCAAAGGAGCTGGAATTGGAGTCAATTGTCAAAAATCGCGTTGCCTTTTGGCAGATGCGAAATACTAATCCGCTGAGACGCTATGCCCAACGCCGCTCCCTGACAGTTGTGGAGGCAAAGGCGCTGGTGGCGATCGCCTGCAATATGGCGCGCAAGTTAACTGCGACAATTCGGCAGTTGCTGCTAGATTCTCAACAGTTGCGATCGAGAAATATGCCCCTCAGTCAGAACTTGCAGCTTGCGGAGTATTTAGAACGCTTTCGAGCTCATTTTCGATCGCGCATGAACCCCAAGCGATCGGTGGTTGTAGCTTACGATTCCGATGACAAGCTCAACGAACTAGCTTTAAACTTGTTGAGCAAACTGCTATTTTGTACAGGCACAGCCGGAATGCAGCGCTTCTGGGTTAGCCTGTTTGATGGAGAAATTGAATAAAAATGACTATTAGGCGTCAGTACAGTCTGCCAAATTGCACCCTGGTTCTAGAAGGGTTGAGCGATGGCTCGGCAGCCAGCCAGCTAGAAATGCGGCCGGTGCTTTCGATATTAATGAGCGCTGAATGCTATGTGACAGGCCTCGGTGAGCCCCTCAATGGGGGACGGGAGTTTTTTGAAAGCTTGGTGAGGACTGTCAGCAGCTACGCTCAAGAATTTATGAGCGGAGTGCATTATCCCGATCGCTATGGCCCGAATTTGGGTATGGTACAGTTGCACAGAATTGACGGGAATTCCCACCGTTTGACCGTTCTACCCGCCGGATCTGACAGCGCCACCCAAATCGATCAAAAAACAGAACTGTCGGCACAGGTAGATTTGACGACGGTACAGCTATTTGATTTGGTAGAGGCGATCGATCAATTTTTTGCCGACACCCAGACGCTGCCAGAATTGTCGCTGCAATTAACCCCAATTTCCAAGCGTTATATCAAGTCTGCCGAACCTTTGGCGAAGCGCAGTTTGCCTGCGGTGGTGGGGGTGTCGAGTTTGGCTTTGGCGGCGATGGCGTTTTTCTTGGTACCAGTGCCGGAAGTCCAGCGCCCGAGAGATCCAGTGCCGCAGCCCAATCGGGCCGGCCAAAATCTCGGCACGCCGAATTCCGGTGGTTCGGGTTCGCCGAATCCCAATCCCACGCCTGCGGCTGACGGTTTGCTTGGGGATAAAACTCCGAAAGTTGTTGAATCGAGTTCACCAACTCCGAGCACTTCGCCGCAGTCGGACACTTCACCCTTGGCCACACCGCAGTCAAACATTTCGCCGGAAAGCACGCCCACTCCTGTTGCTGAAGGTTTGGCAAGCCCTGGGGCGGCAGCCGTGCCGATTACCGATACGGCCGAAATCGATCTGTTGAAGGGGAAACTTTCCCAGCAAATTGATGGAGTTTTGAAGAATCAGCCTGCTGTTGATGCGGAGTTGGTTTATCGGGTGAGTGTGGCTAAAGATGGGGCGATTGTCGGTTACAAGTCGGAAAATTCCGCAGCAGTCGATCGATCCGAAGCGCCGTTGTCCGAGTTGCTTTACAAACCGGTTGGTACTAGGCCGCCTGCGGAACCGCTGGCTGATTTCCGAGTAGTTATTGCACCGGGCGGTACTGCGGCTGTCACTCCTTGGTAAAGGGTTTGTAGTGAGGACTCGGCGGTTAGAAACCGCGTCTACACAGACAAAACCCGCCTCCGCGGGTTGAAGAAAAGACGGCGGTTAAAATCGCCGGATTCGTAGAAGACTCGG
>NZ_JAEQCF010000019.1:0-88337 GCF_020738625.1 Microcoleus sp. PH2017_09_SFU_O_A | reverse complement strand
AAGACGGCGGTTAAAATCGCCGGATTCGTAGAAGACTCGGCGGTTAGAAACCGCGTCTACACAGACAAAACCCGCCTCCGCGGGTTGAAGAAAAGACGGTTAAAATCGCCGGATCTGATTAATTCTCTTCATTCCGCGGAGGCGGAATTTGTTTGTGTAGACGCGGTTTCAACCGCCGTCTTTTTCTTATATTATAATTTGACTCAAAGTCCTGTAGGTGCGATCGGCTCAATGTCTGGATCGCATCCACCAACTTGATTTGTGCGAATTACCCACAAAAAAGCTCCTTGTTTTAAGAGGATTTTGGCGATCGCATCTTGGGTACGCCTCGGCAGCATTGTTCGGTAACTCATAGCAGCTTTGAACGAATTCACGATGCCAGCAAAAAAGCTTTTTTTCAGTTCAGAATCAATACCCGCCAATCTCGCATTTTTGCGCCAATCTGGACGGACAACACCGAGGGGAATTAATACTTTTTCTAAACTCTCTCCTAAGGCTATTAACTGGTTAAATCTTTCGGTTTGTGCGGCGGTGGGATGTGTTTTCAGCCAGTCTTGAATCTGAGGATTTGACTCAATTTCCGCAGTGATTTTTTTAATTGTCGCGTAAATTGCCTGACTGGAATCTTGGACGCAAGAAGTTGCTGGCGTGACTAAACTGGCGCCGGTGCCGTCTCCGCTGCGGTAGCGCGCCATCATGATATCTAGTTGCTGGTTTAATTCAGTTAAAGGCGACAAGGTGATGCCGTCAAAGTCGTAGTCGCAACACACGCAGTCTAATTTACAGATGATATCGCACACCGGGCGATCGCCCAACCAGCCGCGCTGCAAGTCTCCCATGTAACTTTGCCATTTGCTGGAACCTGCTACAATGCCGTCTGGATTGTGGGCATAAACTTGTTTGTATTCTATGTCAAAACGCAGTTCGCGGGTAAAGCGATCGCGCACAACTTTTGCTACTCCAAAAGCAAAATGTCCGGTGACAATTCTCAGCGGTGTCGGTTCGCCGCCTTTGCCGCCGATACCGCCGAAACAGTGAATCACTATACCGATATCTCCTTCTTCCCAAGGGGAGATAGAATCGTTTTCTGTAGCATCATTTGGCATCAACAATACTCTTTTGGCTTGTCCTTTTTGCGCCCTAGTATTTAACCAGTTTTGGTCTTTTAAATAAGCGAGAGATTTTTGTAACCCGAAATGTGTTTCATCTGGGATTAATTGGGCAATTTTCCGGGGTTCGATAGCCTGAACAACAAAAATATTATCTTCATCTCTTTCGCCGTAAATGTACCAGCCCTCTGAATTTAATGGCGATTGTTCGATTTGGTGATTGGTAGACCTCGCTATCCCATTTTTGTCTGGCTGTACTTGGGGAATCCGAATGATTTCGGCGGCGCCGTCAAATTGTTGGGATGTTTGGCCCAAATGCCGGACAATAAATTTGTCGCTGTCGGGTTCTGGGCGCTGTAAAATTGAGACTAAGGCACAGAAACGTCCGATAATTTGTACTGGTTCGCGATCGATAATTAGTTCTTGCGGGTCGCTGTTGCTATGGTTGATGGCAATCACCGGTCTCCGTAACATCACAGTCACGCTGTCTTCGCGTCTGCTACCTGCTAGAGTTTCTAAAGGGCCGACATTGCGCCAGCCGTTCAATCTATCTGGATGGATGTTGCCTGATTTTTGACTTTTTTGAGTTTGTTTGGTGAAGCTGATATCTTGACTGACGGCGTGGACAAAAAATTGTACTTGGCGATCTGTACTCCACTTCAAAAATGCTATTTTGCCAATGAAATTTTGATGTTTTTTGGGTGCATTGATCACTTCAAAAAAAACTGATCCATAAATCTGGCGCTGTTCGTTTGATGGCAAAATCAAGCGCCCTTGCCAAAGTGCGATCGGGTTGTAGAGATGGGCAACTGCTGCTGCATCTTCGCAGACGATTTCTGGCTCCGGCTCTTCTAAAGTATCGCTTTCTGGTTCCTCAAAAAACGCCGGATAATTGGAATCTTCTTCGACAAATTGCGGTTCTAAAAAAACGTTTTTACCTGCGGCAATATTGGCAGTTGAATCTCGGTTTTTTAGGGGTGATTTCAATTTCAGAAAATGGCGTTTTTCCTCCAGCTTGTCCTGCAACCAATTGACAAAAACCCGAACAAAAATAAAAGCTGTGAGACCGAAAATCACAGCCAAAGCTGTCATCCCCAGAGTCAAAAGAAATTGCTCTAAAGATTGACCGGAAAGTAAAATAATTTTGGGCCAAATCAAAGAATATGCCGCCATAAATATATCTAGAAACGAGTTTTAGGTTCGATCCAGTCTGTGCTGGCTTGAGTGCCGAAAACTAGGGGTTTGTCTTGGGTGACAGATACGGTTTGGCCAGTCATATCGACGGCACAAAGAGGCCAAGATCGATCGCCCAAATGACCGGCGCGGAACAGAACTTGTCCCGGGCAAACTTGACTCCAACCCAACAATACAGCATGGGTGTAAAGACTGCGAGCCGGAGCAACGGTATAAGTATAATTATCATTTTTATCCCAAATGACCGCGTAGTCGGACATATCGGAAGAGTTGAACAACGCTTCAAATTCGCGGGCGAGAACGCGGGAACCCTCTTGATTCCAAGAAACAGGTACTAAAATTGCGATCGTCCCGGACATATCTGTGTCATCGCTAGCATACATTCCGCTTTCGGCCAGGGGCGAAGCAGCCGCCACTGTTTGCAGTTCCCCAGTTTTGAGATTTTCCACAAACATGACGCTGCTAACCCGACACCGCGACAATTCCGGCTGTACTTGCAATTCAATTCGACTGTAAGCCGCGTATTGGCCGTTAGTTGAAACTAGGGAAGGACTCCGATAGTAGCGGATACCTGTGCCAGCATTTGAACTCACCTTAGCGTGAGTCTCATTAATCCATTCCCAAGGCACGGGATAGGGGCTATTTAAAGGGTCAGACATCATTTTTTTGCCAAAAGTTCTACAGTATTATCTAACAGATTTAGGCTTACAGGCAGGGGAATAGCAATCGGGTTTTTGTCGGAAATGCTGTGCCGCCAAACCCCAGATTTGTAGAAACCGGGTGAATTTTTCAGATTTGAGATTTGTCCTCCAATCTAAAATCTAAAATCCAAAATCTAAAATTGGATATATAGGATAGTATCGAAATTAATCTGGTATGTGTACCGAGAGGGAGGAACCATGACGCGATATTCTACGGAAAAACCTTCAATCCCCCCGACTCGCGTCTCTAAGTCGCGGGGAAAAGGTTTATTTTTACTGTCGCTAATCTTTAGACTGCTGTTGCTGGGAGTAGGCAGCGGTTTTGCGTGGGTTTTGGGGATGGCGATCGCCCAAATTTATCCCTCACGCGCCACGTCTATGCCGATCGCCGAGAGATTGCTGCGCGTAACTCAAAATTTGACCTCCAGCCCGAAACGCGCCCCAGCAACGCCAATTCCAGCGCTTCCTGCACCAACCGCTACACCAACTCCCCAGTCGAAAGTCAATCCCGCCCAGAGAGAGAAATTGCAGGGAGATTTAAGAAAGTTGCAGGGCGAGCTCAACGCGCTAATTGGGCGCACAGCGGCTTTAGAAAGTCAGTTGGGTAGCAGCCGCCCGACGGAAACTTTGGAAAAGCGGTTGCAGTTGATGTCGCAGGAATTGGCTGCAACCCCAACGGAGACAACTCCTCCTCTGGCTTTACCCGCGCCGAGCCCTCTCGATGGTAACGCGCAGCCACAGAATACGAGAAATCCAGTGTTTGCAGGGGATGCGCTGATGGTAACTTTGCCCAGCGATGTTTTGTTTAATACTGGCAGCATTTCTCTGCGGGCGGGTACCAGTGCGATTTTGGACAATTTGGTGGCGGAGTTGCGGAGTTACGAGGGGGCGACGGTGCGGGTTGCAGGCCACACTGACGACGCTCTTGAAGAGGCGGAAAATCGCAATGTGTCGTTTGCGCGGGCTCAGGCTGTGGTGCAGTATTTGTCTGGTGTGCTCGGGCAGAAGTATCATTGGGTGGCGATCGGCTACGGGGAAAGTCGCCCTTCGGTGGATAATAGTTCTGAGATCAATCGGCAGCGCAACCGTCGCATTGAAGTGGCAATTAGTCCTTAGTCATTGGTCATGGGGCATGGGGCATGGGGCATGGGGCATGGGGCATGGGGCATTGTCCGTAGTGCGAGCTTAAGTCATTGGTCATTAGAATTATTTGTAGGGTGTGTCGCCGTCAACCATCTCTAAATTTCACCAATAATCGATCGGGCGACGCACCGGATTATTTGTAGGGTGTGGATACGTCAACAATCTCTAAAGTTGACAAATAATCGATCGGGCGACGCACCGGATTATTTGTAGGGTGTGGATACGTCAACCATCTCTAAAATTGACAAATAATCGATCGGGCGACGCACCGGATTATTTGTAGGGTGTGTCGCCATCAACAATCTTTAAATTTGACAAATAAACTCAGGGCGACGCACCCGATCCAATATTTGAGGAAATAAGCCTTTTACGAGTTTGGTGTTTCTGGAAATAATTTTAATGAATGGTATCAGGTGCGTCGCCCTGAGATTGTCGATATTGAGTTAAGAATTTTTCATGGCGACACACCCTACAACTATTAAAATCAGTAAAATCCTCCCTCTCTCCCTCTCTTACGCCGAAGGTGTCAAAGGTGGTAAGTCAGAATTATTTTTAGCTTGATTTATTGTCTCTCGATATTCGCTCCTCAGCTTCGGTTTTAAATACAAATTCTCAATCAAAGCAGCTACTCCCGCAAACCAAGGCGGCACAATTACCGCGCCAATAATTCCTAATACTTGCACGCCTCCCAAGACAGACAGCAATTGATACAATGGATGCACGCCAACCGAGGAACCAACCAGCAAAGGATCTAGTACGTAAGTTTCCAAGTTTTGGATAAATACAAATAACAGCAATACCCACAACAACACCCATCCACCCTTAGCTAAGGCGACGATTAAGGCGGGTACTGCACCCAAAACCGGGCCAATGAAGGGAATCAGATTTGTCACACCTGCGATCGCACCCAAGCCCAAAGCAAACTCCGGCATCCCCAAAAAGCTCAAACCTGCGGTGATAAATATCCCTAAAATCCCCGAAACTAACACCCGCCCGCGAATGTAACTCCCCATTCTTTGCCCGATGGGCGTGGCTTGGGCGGCGAGTTTTGTGTCCCAAGGTTTCGGGAAAAACTGCACCAAACTTTTAATTAATGTGTCGCTGTCCGCTACCATGTACCCGGAAATAAATAATGCTAAAACTAGGCTGAAGAAGCCGCCGAGAATGCCTCTTGTTAAACTGTACGATCGCAAAACCAGTTGTTGGCTCGATCGAATCAGCCAATTTGTCAGCGATTGAGTGTCCAGCAACTGATTCACCAAAGCAGGTGCATCATCGGTGAGGCGACTGGCTAAGCTAGTCGCTACCACTTCCAGACTTTCGGCGTAAACTGGTAACTGTCGCACCAGTAACTGTATTTGATCGATGACTGTCGGCCCGATTAACACTACCGTCCCGCTGAATCCGCCAATCAGAGTTAAATAAACCAGAATCACCGCCAGCCAGCGGGGAACGCGCATGGTTTCGGCCCAATTGACGATCGGGACGATCGACGCGGCGAGCACGACTGATATCATCAGAATTACTAGCAGACTCCGCAATTGCCACAGCAGCACTAGCAGCAAGGACGATGCTACAATGAGCAGCAAGTTAGGTATAGAAATTGTAATCCGCTGTTCAGACATGATTAAATAATAAAGGTCTGTAGTTGCGCTTATCTCCTCGCACAGGGCGGGTTTATTTATCTTCTGAGTTACCCCATATATTTTGGGTAAAACCCAGCCCTACTCATTTTATAATAAAAAGTAACATCGGCACAAAAAAATAATATGCAACCACAATATTCAACTCAAGATTTATCAGCCATTTCGTCTATCAAATCACCAACGCTGTTTTACGAATGGCAAAAATATCGCTGCGCTTATGATGTTTATCAACCAACTACTGCGACAGAAGATAGCATACCTTTGTTATTAATTCATCCCATAGGAGTTGGTTTGTCAAGAGTCTTTTGGCATAGATTTTGCGAAAGTTGGTACAAATCAGGTAACACAAATCCGATTTACAATCCCGACCTTTTGGGCTGCGGTGATTGCGAAATGCCCGCTGTGGCTTGCTATCCTGAGGATTGGGCGGCACAGTTGCAGTTTTTCTTGGAGACTGTAGTAAAAAAACCTGCGATCGTCCTCGTGCAAGGTGCTTTACTGTGTGTAGCCTTGGAATTAGCCAAAATCCAGCAGAAAAGCGGTTCTAACTTAATCCATTCCTTAGTCCTCGCCGGGCCTCCAGCCTGGGCGGTGATGAACAAACATTCGACAGATAGAGAGCAAAGAATCGTCTGGAATTTGTTAGACTCTCCCTTGGGAAACGCTTTTTATCGATACGCCAGACGCGCTAAATTTTTGCGCTCTTTTTCTGCAAAACAACTGTTTGGCGATGCTGCTAAAGTTGACAGCGAATGGTTGGATGCTTTGCAAGCTGGGGCGGCAAATCCTGACAGCCGTCATGCAGTTTTCTCATTTTTAGCGGGTTTTTGGCGGCAAGATTATAGTACCACGATTCAACAGTTTATGAATCCGGCACTCGTTATTATGGGAGAAAAAGCCTCAAGCATCAGTCAATCAGGTAAGGAAGAAAAACCAGAGGAAAGAATAGCGCAATATTTGGCTAACTTTCCCAACGCAGAGGGTTTATTAATGCCGGGGCGCAATGTTTTACCCTACGAATCTACGGCAGAATTTGTGAGTGCTGTTGCGGAGTTTGTGAATGGAAGTTTGCAACCGCAGATATCAGCAGATGAACACAGATGAACGCGGATGGAATTTCGTCTGCGTTAATCCGCGTTCATCTGCGGTTAAAAAACTCTGAATTTCAACTGCGATGCCAAATTGTTGTGCCATCTTTTTGATCGATCAGAGTAATGCCCCGATCCTTGAGTTCGTTGCGAATGCGATCGCCCTCAGCGAAATTTCTAGCTATCCGGGCATCCTTCCGCTGCTGAATCATCGCCTCAATTTCCGCATCACTCAAACCGCCAACCACCGCATCGCTGTCAGCTTCCGGCTGCACTTCCAACCCCAAAACCCCCGCCAAACTCACCAAAGTCAGCCAATGAAGCTGCAACAATTCCGGCGAAGTTTCAGTTTTGCCTTGATGCACCAAAACATTGCTTTCCTTACCCAATTCCTTCGCCAATTCAAACAAAACAGCCAAAGCAGCCGGAGTATTGAAATCATTATCCATAGCTGCTTGGAATTGCTGCACAGCTTTGGTATCTTGTCCAGTTTTCTCAACATCCCAATTTAGTTTATCGGCATATCGGAGTCCAAAAAGCAAGCCTTCGTTGATAGTATTCCAGCCATTTCTAGCAGAGGCGATCGCATCTTCAGTAAAATCTATCTGACTGCGATACTGCGCCATAAACACAAACAGCCTCACCGCCATCGGTTCCACCGCTTTTGACTTATCGCCTTGATTCTTACTCCCCCCCTTAGCAAGGGCAGATTCATTTTCACTCTTACTCCCCCCCTTAGCAAGGGGGGGCTGGGGGGGGTCAGATTCACTCTTACTCCCCCCCTTAGCAAGGGGGGGCTGGGGGGGGTCAGATTCAAGTTCTCCCGACCAATTCCCCTCCAACAAATCGCGAATTGTAATAAAATTGTGCAAAGACTTCGACATCTTTCTGCCATTAACAGTCACAAAAGCATTGTGCATCCAATAATTAGCCAAAGACTTGCCAGTCGCAGCTTCAGATTGAGCAATTTCGTTTTCGTGATGCGGAAAAGTTAAATCGGAACCGCCGCAGTGAATATCAATAGTTTCGCCCAAGCAATCGCGCACCATCGCCGAACATTCAATGTGCCATCCAGGGCGACCTTTTCCCCAAGATGATTCCCAAAAAGGTTCACCGGGTTTAGCACTTTTCCACAAAGCGAAATCTGAGGAATCTTGCTTTTTTTGAGCTTCTATTTCGGAGGTTTCTAATCTGCCGCTAGCCCCGGCTGCCATTTCTTCCAACTTGCGGCCGGAAAGTTTTCCGTAGTTGTCAAACTTGCGAACGCTGTAGTAAACGTCGCCGCTGTTCGCATAGGCAAAGCCTTTGTTTTCTAACTCGTGAATCAGCCGTTTGATGCCGTCTATTGAGTGGGTGGCGCGGGGATATTCATCGGCCCTGAGAATATTTAGTTTGTCCATGTCGGCAAAATATTCGTCGATGAAGCGTTCGGCTACGGCTTCCATTGTGGAATTTGTCTCGCGGGCGCGATCGAGAATCTTGTCATCAATATCGGTAAAATTCTGTACGTAGCGCACCGAGTATCCCCGCCACATCAGATATCGGCGCACCATATCCCAGACGATGTAAGCGCGGGCGTGGCCGACGTGGCAGTAATCGTATACCGTAACGCCGCAGCAATACATCCGCACCTTTGAGGGTTCGATGGGATCGAAAGGTGATTCGCGGCGGGTCAAGCTGTTGTAAAGCGTTAGGGACATGGGATTTGAGATTTGGGATTGATGTATTGCTCTAATTTATTATAGTACCGCGTTTGATTCCGCTATTTTTTTTGCTATCAAAATTTGATTGACGAACTCCGTCGGCATGGTGTAGCATTGAATTGAATGCTAATTTAATGTTATTATTATGATCAACCTTTCAAGAGACATACATTCTCTCACCGATTTCAAACGTAATACGACTGAGTTTGTGCAGCGACTGAAGCAAACAAAAAATCCTTTAGTTTTAACTGTCAACGGGAAAGCAGAGTTAGTTGTTCAGGATGCTGAATCTTATCAGAAGCTTTTAGATGCAGTTGAGTTATTGGAGAGTTTAAAGGGAATTAAACTGGGTTTGGCACAAATGGATCGAGGGGAAGGGAAAAAAGCGGAGGATTTTTTTAATCAACTGTTTGATAAGTTAGACAGTTCCCCATGAATCAGATGAGGAAGGTAATAGCTGATGAAAGAAAATATTTGGATTAACTTTTTAGGAAAAAATAAATTAATGCGATCGCCTGATGAAGTGACAGCTTTTGAAAATGCTTTAGCCTCAGTTGCCGATCGTCCTCACAATGAAGATTTGCCAGATTTACATCTGATTTTAGACGATCGCTGCGAACAGCCAGAAGTCATGTTCGGTTTGATTCATTTTTTAGAATCTTTTGATGTGTCAGCACAGATTCAAGCATTTGTTACAGTTATACCGCAATTAATGCTCGTTGCTTCGGAATGGACGAGAATTCTCCACAACCGCATTTTGAATGATGATGATGCTTGTCGTTTGTATCGAGATATTTTGCATTCATTGAACTCCGAAGAACCTAGTTTTGTTCGTCAATTGCTGGAAGAAAGCGCTAGTTACAATTTAAGCAAGCGGGAACCAAAATTAGAGTTGGCTAGGTAAGAATGTTTAGGCAACAGCAAAATCTGTCAAAGGGCGATCGATCGTCTGGATGGTGAAAAGCCAGCACTATATCGCTTTGATGAACTTCTTCTTTTAACAGTTCGTTGGCGATTCCTTGTCTTTACAAAAGTATTGGAAAACCTGATTTTTAGGACAATAATTAATTATGGTCAGTCGGTGGCGATCGCCATTTTTTGAGTATCGTGTGAGATATGAGTTAGAATTGGGGTTGAAAAGCTCCACATTGCGATCGCCCCTAATCGCAGTCAACTGTGGGTTCCATCTACAATCCATAATCTAAAATCCGATGACTTCACTCCCACCCAACCGCGCCAAAACACTCAAGGAAGCTTACCGCGCTTGCGATGTCAAGCCTCTAGCGGGTGATGATATTGCCCGATATTATGTAGATTTGTCCGCAGTACGCAACACAGTGGCGATCGAAAATGTTAGCACGGATTTGGATCTTCAAGAACCGGGAGAATTTAACACAATTTTGTTTACCGGACATCGGGGATGCGGCAAAAGTACAGAATTAAAACGCATTCAGTCGCGGTGGGAAAATGAATATCGGGTGATTTATATAGAATTCGATCAGGAACTAGATGTTCTTGATGCTGAATATACCGATTTATATTTGCTAGTTATCAAAAAAGTAGCTGATGAGTTAACTGAATTAGGATTGAAGTTTGATCCAAAACTATTACATAGTTTTGAATTGTGGTTTAAAGAAGTCACTAAAGAAACAGAAGAAACTGTTCAATCTTCTGTTAGCATTGAAACTGAAGCAAGTGCAGGGGCAGAAATTCCCTTTATTTCTAAGCTGATGGCAAAATTGATCGGTCAAATCCGAGGTTCTAGTCAACACAAACAAGTTATTCGCGAAACTCTTCAGCGCAATCTATCCCGCTTGCAAACAGATATGAATCTGTTGTTAAAAGATGCTTTTGACAAGCTGATACGCAAATATCCAGGCCGTTACCAAAAAGGATTTTTACTGATTGTTGATAACTTAGACCGCATTACTCCAAGAGTTGCCAATCATTTGTTTTTTGATTATGCTCCTCAACTGCAAGAACTAGACTGTACAATTATCTATACAGTGCCGATTTCGGTAATTTATTCATATAAAAATGTCAGCAATTTATTTGATAGCAATCCCAACATCGTGCCAATGGTGAATATTTATGAATTTAACCGCAGTGAGTGCGATTTAAATTGCAATCAGCAAAGATTAGATGGAGTTGCCAGTTTGATCGAGAAACGAGTTGATGTTAGTGCGGTATTTGATGATCGAAAACAGTTGCTAGATTTGGCAAAAGCCAGTGGCGGTCATGTGCGACAATTGATGCAGATAACTCGATCGGCTTGTCGCACGGCCATTACTCGCAAACACAATAAAGTTTTGGCTGAAGATGTAACTTACGCTTTAAATCAACAGCAATTTGATTTTGAAAGGTCTACTCCTACACCAGAATATTATACAATACTAGCGCGAGTTTGCATCGACAAAGATATTGCTAAAGAAGAAATCGGACAAAATTTATTATTCAATCTTTCCGTCTTGGAATACAACGGCAATAGTCGGTGGAATTATGTCAACCCACTCGTAAAACAAAGTTATGCTTTCCAACAAGCCCTGGCATCAATCCAAGGAAATCCCTGAAATACACCAGCAAAGGATAATTGAATTCAATCAAGAATCTTTTGACCAATTGCTGACATTTGTCGATATTGTTCCCGATGATGCCTTTGATTTGGGATTTATTGACTGTAATTTTGCGAAGGATACAGATGCGATTATTCAGGCTTTAATTAATCATCCCGATTGTCAAGAGATGCAGTTTGAGATTTGGGATTTTCCCGATCCTGATATGCGCTTTTTGATGGATGAAATTCTGAAGGTTTTGCCAGCAGTCAAGGTTCAACCAGACAAAAAGTTGATTTTCATTGTGCGGGGAGTGGAAAATGCGATCGGGATGACGGGGGAATATCCGCCAATGTTGGTAGATTTTAATTGGGTGCGAGATGCTTATCCGGTTATGGTACGGCATCCAATGATTTTTTGTTTGCCAGATTATGCGATTACGCGAGTTGCTAATTATGCGCCGGATTTCTGGGCCTGGAATTCGGGAACTTTTGTGTTCAAAACTCCGGCAAATACTAGGGATGATGCGATTTCTCAAACTCTGAATGCTAGCAAAGGAATTAGCAATTGTGAGTTACCGGAAAAGCAGGAACGGATTAATTTATTGAAACGGTTATTGATTGAATATACTCCGTCGAATGGGCGCGAGGAAACTCCAGGGGATTTGAAAACTCGGATCAGGGTTTTGAATGAGTTGGGGATTGCTTATCGCAGTCGGAGTGAATATAAAACAGCAAAATATCATCTAGAACAAGCGTTAGGTTTGGCGAAGGATGATGAAAATTTAGGCGATGTTAAGGCAAATTCCTTGCATGAATTAGCAATTATTGAGTGCAATGTAGGGGAAATTGAAAAGGCAATTACTTTAGAACAGCAAGCTATGAAAATCTTTGAACGCATCGGCGATGTTCAAGGGAAATCTGCTACTTTGCACTGTCTAGCCATAATCTATGCGAATAAAGGGGAAGTAGAAAAGGCGATCGCATTTTATCAAGAATCTCTCGAACTTGAGGAAAAAATTGGCGATGTTCAAGGGAAAGCTGCTACTTTGCACAATCTAGCAGGAATCTATGCAAATCTTGGGGAAGTAGAAAAGGCGATCGCACTTTATGAACAATCACTCGAACTTAAGGAAAAAGTTGGCGATGTTCAAGGGAAAGCTGCTACTTTGCACTGTCTAGCAATAATCTATGCAAATCAAGGAGAAGTAGAAAAGGCGATCGCATTTTATCAACAATCTCTCGAACTTAAGGAAAAAATTGGCGATGTTCAAGGGAAAGCAGCTACTTTCGTAATGCTTGGACAGTTGTTAGCAGCGCAGGGAGATTTTGACCAAGCTTTGAATTATTTACAGCAATCTTTGGAGATTTTACAGCATTTGCGATCGCCCGATGCGGAGATAGTGAAGGAAATTATTGCTGAGGTTGAGCAGATGGATGGAGATCGTAAGTTTGCGCGCGGGATTTAGAAACCGGGTTTCTCACGAATATCTCGTGAGGATGCGTAAAATCTCGTAGAAACCCGGTTTCTGGCCGCCCTCACCCACCAAACCCTCCAAACCCATCACCAGCCCCGTCCCAGAATATGTCATCAAACCCTGATATTTGTCCGAACATCGATCCCCTGACGCTCTAAAATATCAATATTCCCTGACATATTGATCCCCGAATCCCCGAAAATGCGTATAAGTACCCATGATTAAGGCAAAAGACCCCTTGACCAGACCGGGAGTTGTCTGCAACATTAAGTCATGACAAAGCGATCCCAAAGAAATGCTTTGATTGAGCAACTTTGGGAGTCAGATAGCGCGTGTGCTGCCGGCACAGCGTTGCTAGCAGCACCGATCGCACTCGCACAATCGATCTTGTCAATCAAGAATCGATAGATAAAGCTTTATTTAGATCGGACGGTGCGCGCAGAAGCCAATAAGTCAAAAACCCCGATCGCAATTGGGGACAAGACAAGCTAAAAACCAGCAAGGCTTCAAAGGTTGGAGAGATTCAGAAGCTCGATCGTAATTGTATTTAAAAGAGTTTCTAACTCAAAAAATCAACACATTAGTGTTGAATCGAAAAATCTAACCCGCCATCCAAATTAGTGGAGAACAAACTCATGGCAAAAGAACGCCCACCATTAGAAGAGATGACTTTGCGACAACTCCGCAGAGTTGCTAGCGAATGTGGAGTCTCTCGCTACAGCCGGATGCGGAAATCGCAACTTCTGGCATCAATTCAAGAAATTCAGCGCAACAAGTTTTCATACAGTCCATCTCGCAAACTAGAGGCACAAGAAGCAGTGGAAGCAGCAAAGTTTGAACTAGGTCAAGAAGATAGAACAGGCGGTTCTTTGGCGTCTGTAGATGAAGGTTTAGCAGATTTGCCCAACGGTTACGGCGAAAGCCGGGTTGTTTTGATGCCCCGCGATCCAGAATGGGCTTACACCTACTGGGATATCCCGAACGATCGCAAACAAGAAATGCGCCGCCAAGGCGGACAGCAACTCGCCCTGCGGATCTACGACGTTACAGATGTTAACCTCGACATCCAAAGCCCCCACAGCATTCAAGAATATCCCTGCGACGAACTGGCGCGGGAATGGTACGTGCCAATCCCCGTAAGCGATCGCGATTATGCGATCGACATTGGCTACCGCTGTGCAGACGGCCGTTGGTTGGTGTTGGCGCGATCGGCAGAAGTCCGAGTCCCGCCCATCTATCCCAGCGACTGGATTGAAGACCAATTCATCACCCTCGACTGGGAAGAAGACTTGCGCGGCCAAACCTTCGCCGAACTGGTTCCCCCGGCCAAGAAAATCGCACAAGCAACCAACGGCATCGCTTACAGCACCGGCAACGCCATCTACGAACAAATCTTCGGCATGGCAGAATCGGCAGAATCGATGCGCGTAGCAGGTTCGATGTTCGGTTCCATGCAGCACGTTGCAGGTTCGATCCAGCAATCCGCAATCCACGAACAAGCTTTGAGTTCCTACGTATTCCCCTCCGGTGTTGGAATGTGGGCTGGGGCAGGAATGTCTGCCCTCACTGCGTCAGGTGTGGGTATGTCCGGCCTCACTGCGTCAGGTGTGGGTATGTCCGGCCTCACTGCGTCAGGTGTGGGTATGTCCGGCCTCACTGCGTCAGGTGTGGGTATGTCTGGCCTCACCATGTCCGGTTTCGGTATGTCCTCCGGTGTCGGTATATCGGGAGTTGGCTTTGCCGCCCCGATGCGCCCCCGCCAGTTCTGGTTAGTTGCTGATGCCGAACTGATCGTCTACGGCGCCACCGAACCCGATGCTACCGTCTACGTAGGCGGACAGCCAATCAAACTGAATGCTGACGGCACTTTCCGCTTCCAGATGTCTTTCCAAGACGGCTTGATCGACTATCCGATTTTTGCAGTAGCAGCAGACGGCGAACAAAACCGCGCTGTCCACATGAAATTCGAGCGCGAAACCCCTGAACGTCGCACCAACACTAAGGAAGATTCTGTTGTGGAATGGTTGGGCTAATCGTAAATGTCGATCGCGATCCCGGTAGGTGTCTGGGTTTGTGCCAATTTTTTAACCATCACAAGGCCTACCCGGAGCAAATGGCGATTTGTTAGGGTTAGTTTCAGACAACAACCCATAACACCCCCTATACACCGTTCTCCTATTTTGAGGAGCGGTGTTTTTTGTATTTAGAAGGAAGAGTTGACAGTTGACAGTTGACAGTTGACAGTTGACAGTTGACAGAGGGAATAAGGAATAAGAATTATTTCTTGGTAGGGTGCGTGAGGGCGAGAAATCTTTACATCCACACTTCGAGACTATTACTCACGCACCGCCCCAACGATTGAATCATATCAATGCTAGCGTCAACGATATTAGACAAGACTCTCAACATCTGCCTGTAGATAGATGTTGACTTAACTTGCGATCGAACTCGTGACCTCAAAATTTGTAATTTTCACTCAACAATTATTAAGTAAGCTAAAGTTTACTTAAATTTTCATTGCACAAACTCGGTAAATCCCGCGAAACGAAAGAAAGCGAGTTATGAGATCAGTAAGGCGATCGCACAGTCATATCTCAAAAGCCAATGCCCAAAATAAATTCCCCGCCCCAGCGAAGGCAAAAGCGCCCCCGTCTTGTAGCCTTATTCGCTGTCACATTAGCAGCCGTCTTGCTGTTATTTATTCTGCCCGCACTGACTCAGCAGCCAGTTGTGCTCACCATGTTAATGCAAGGCCAAGACATTGCCAACTGGAAACCGTTTGTCAAAGAATTTGAACAGAAAAACCGCGATATTCGCATCAACCTCGTCGAAGGCCCCTTTGACACAAATCTCGTAGAAAATCTTTACACATCTGCCTTTCTTTTAGGCGAATCGCCCTACGACATCATCAACATGGATATCGTTTGGGTTCCCAAATTTGCCGCCGCAGGTTGGGTAAGGGATTTAACCGACAGAATTCCCCCCGAACAACTTGCAAAATTCATCCCCGGTAACGTTGAAGGCGGAAGGTATCGGGGCAAACTTTACCGAATTCCCCACGCTTCGGATGCCGGAATGCTTTATTACCGCAAAGACATTTTAAAACAAGCCGGAATTCCAGCACCGAAAAATTTTGAAGAGATGGTAAAAATCTCTCAAAACTTACAGCAACAAGGAAAAGCAACTTGGGGTTATCTGTGGCAAGGTAAACAATATGAGGGAGTATCTGCGATGTTTGTCGAAGTGCTCTCGGGTTTCGGCGGCTTCTGGGCTAATCCTCAAACTTTTGAAGTTGGGTTAGATAAACCCGAGGCCATTAAAGCAGTGGAATTTCTCAAAAATACGATCGCCTCCGGCATCTCTCCAGCGGGTGTTACTACCTACGGCGAAGAAGAAACCAGGCTGTTGTTTCAAAACGGCAAAGCGCTGTTTTTGCGAAACTGGCCCTATGTTTGGAAGCTAGCAAATGCCGAGGGATCTAAAGTGAGAGGCAAAATTGCGATCGAGCCAATGCTCAGCAGTATCGGTAAAACAGGCGGTTCTTGCTTGGGCGGCTGGGGCTGGGGAATATCCAAAACATCAAAACATCCAGAACAAGCCTGGAAAGCAATTAAATACCTCACCAGCGAGGCAACCCAGCGCAAATTCATTTTAGAAACAGGTTTAATTCCCAGTTACAAATCCCTATTTACCGACAAAGAAATAGTCGCCAAATATCCCCACTACCCGCAACTTTTAAAAGTAGTGGAACGCCCAGCCTTGCGCCCGCCCATTGCACAATACGCTCAAGCTTCTGATATTTTGCAGCGCTATTTGAGTTCAGCTTTTACTGGGAGAATGACTGCGGAACAAGCAATGAAAGCGGCGGCTAGCGAAACTCGCAATTTATTAGGAAGTTTGAAACAACCAAAAGCTTCTTGAACAGTTGACAGTTGACAGTTGACAGTTGACAGTTGACAGTCCTAAAGCCGTAAATGAGGGATAAATTAGGGCTAAAAAATATGCAATCAGACAAGATGCGACAGCGCGAACAAAGAACCGGATGGATATTAGTAGCACCAGCATTGATAATTCTGCTGCTAGTATTTGCTTACCCAATCTTGCGCGCGTTTTGGCTGAGTTTATTCACCCAAAACCTCGGTACTGAATTGAAACTGGTTTTTTCCGGCTTTGCTAACTACAGTCGAATGTTAGGCGACGGGCGTTTCTGGCAAACTTTAAGCAACACCACAGTCTTTACTTTTGCCTCTGTTGTGCTGGAATTAATTCTCGGCATGGGCATTGCCTTAGTCTTAAATCAATCTTTCACGGGGCGCGGCATTGTGCGGACAATTTCCCTGCTGCCTTGGGCGCTACCTACTGCATTGATGGGTGTAGCTTGGGCGTGGATTTTTAACGATCAATACGGCGTAATTAACGACATTTTACTGCGCTTGGGATTGATTCAAAAGAGCATTAGCTGGTTGGGAGATCCGACTTTGGCAATGATGGCAGTGATTACAGCCGATGTTTGGAAAACTACGCCGTTTGTCAGTCTGCTTTTGTTAGCGGGATTGCAATCGATTTCCGGTGATTTGTATGAAGCCCACGCCATTGACGGCGCCAGTAGTTGGCAGAGTTTCCGTCAAATTACCTTGCCGCTGCTGATGCCCCAAATTGTGATTGCTTTGCTGTTTCGATTTGCCCAAGCTTTCGGCATTTTTGACTTGATTCAGGTGATGACGGGAGGGGGGCCGGCTGGGGCGACTGAGACGGTTTCTATCTACATTTACAGCACGGTGATGAGGTATTTAGACTTTGGGTACGGGGCGGCTTTGGTGGTGTGTACTTTTTTGCTGTTAGTGGCCGCAGTTGCGATCGCCAGTTACCTATTATCGAGAGCCCGCACCACTCAAGTTTAGATTTGGGATTGGGGATTTTAGGTTGGTGGTAGTTAATGAATCAGATACGTTGAGGGAGAAATTAAAATCAGACTATTCATTGCTTCAATCTTCTTCCTTCCAGGTAGAGGTAGCTGTCAACTGTCAACTGTCAACTGTCAACTGAATGAAACGTTCCTTTCATTGGTATAAACTATGTCGATCGCCCGCGAACAACCTACCACAAAACCCTTTAACATCCGGCAATTAATCTTGCCCCTATCAGCGATATTAATTGTCGCCTATTTCCTCGCACCCATCATCTGGCAGGTGCTGACATCATTCAAAGTAAACGGCGATATCTCAGCAATTCCCAACGTCTACATTCCCGCACGAATTACCTTCGATCATTACCTGTCCTTATTCCAGCGCCGTCCGTTTGCACTTTACATTTTAAATAGCGCTTTTGTTTCCATTACTTCCACACTGCTGTGTTTAGCAGTAGGTGCTCCCGCAGCTTACGCATTAGCCAGATTGCGGCTGTGGGGCGAGAGAATTATTCTGGCAAGTGTGACAATTGTGACGCTATTTCCGGCGGTGTTGTTATTTTTAGGACTGTTGGAAATAGTCAAAGCTTTGGATTTAGGAAATAATTATTTAGCCTTAATTATCCCTTACACCGCCATCAATCTGCCGCTGACAATTTTGGTAATGCGGAGTTTCTTTCAGCAACTGCCAAAAGATTTAGAAGATGCAGCTAAAGTTGACGGTTACAACACCTTTCAAATGCTGTGGCAAATCGTGCTACCGATGACATTTCCCGCCTTAGTCACAACCGGAATTTTGACATTTATTTCAGCTTGGAACGAGTTTATTTTCGCACTGACATTTATGACTCGCGAATCTCTAAAAACAATTCCCGTCGCCACGGCTCAACTCAGCGGTGCATCAGTCTTTGAGATTCCCTACGGCCCGATCGCAGCAGCCACAGTTTTAGGAACCTTACCCTTGGTTTTGCTGGTTTTGGTGTTCCAACGGCGCATCGTTCAGGGTTTAACAGCCGGGGCTGTCAAGGGATAGTAAGGAGAGTTTTGAGTGGTGAATTTGTCAATAAAACAGTCAAATAGTTAAGGATCGCGAATTAAATAATTTACACAAGTTTGTGGAATGGGCGTCCCGCCCGTCCAGAAAGAACGGGCGGGACGCCCATTCCACAAGAACAATAAAGATTGTAAGTTATTTAATTATCATTCCTAAGTTGATTCCTAGTGACGAATAACCAATAACCAATAACCAATAACCAATAACCAATAAAAAATCATGGCAAAACTGCAACTAAAAAACCTCAATAAAACCTACAGCCCCAAAGTTGTACCAGTAAAAGACATTAGCTTAGATGTCAGCGAGGGCGAATTTCTGACCTTGCTGGGGCCCTCCGGGTGTGGCAAATCTACCACGCTGCGGTTGATTGCAGGGTTGGAACAGCCGACTAGAGGCGAGATTAGAATTGGCGATCGCGATGTGACATATCTCAGACCGGGCGATCGGGATATTGCAATGGTTTTTCAAAGTTACGCGCTGTATCCGCACATGACAGTGTACGACAATATGGCATCCAGCCTCAAACTCCGAAAAATATCCGACAGCGAAATCGATCGCTTAGTGACAGAAGTTGCAGCATCCCTCGGATTGACCGAATTAGTCGATCGCAAACCGGGTAAACTATCAGGCGGACAGCGGCAGCGAGTAGCCCTCGGACGCGCCTTAGTGCGCCAACCAGCAGTATTTTTGCTCGACGAACCTTTAAGCAATCTCGACGCCTTATTGCGAGAAAAAGTTAGGGCCGAACTCAAACAATTGTTTTCATCCCAAAAAGCCCCTGTAGTGTACGTTACCCACGACCAAACCGAAGCAATGACACTTTCTACAAAAGTCGCAGTTCTCAACAGCGGCAGCATCCAGCAATTAGACCCGCCACACTTGATTTATAACCGTCCGGCAAATCAGTTTGTAGCGGGTTTTGTAGGCAGCCCGCAAATGAATTTGCTAGTGCTTAAATGCCAGGGAAATTTTGCGATGTTGGGCGATTCTGGAGTTCCGCTACCAAATCTGCCGACAGTCCCACCAGAGATTGTCTTGGGAATTCGCCCGGAACACCTCAGCTTTGCAGATGTAGAGGCCAGGAAGAAGCCAGATCCAGAGGCAATTAAAGGTGAGGTTTATTTAGTAGAAAACTTGGGAATGCAAAATTTAGTTAGCGTCCGAGTTAAAGGTTTGGAGTCAGTAACGGTGCGCGCTTTGCTCCCAAATGACCGTCAGTGGAGTTCCGAAATTGTCGAGCTGGTTTTTCCGTCTCAGTTGCTGCACTGGTTTGATGTCAAAACTGGCGATCGCTTGAAATGAAAATTTGGCCTGTATAACACGATCGATTGAAAATAGTCTAACCCTGTGCTGAAAAATACTATTTCTGCTTTTAACTAAGTTATGACTGTAGTAAGAGGTATAAGTATTTGGCTGCTGTTAAGGTGATATTTGTGCTTGAAAAAGCTAGTTGACTGGTATCATTTGCGATCGATCGCCATCACAAAAAAGGTTTGTAGTGCGGACTTAAGTCCGCAGTATAGAGGTTTTCAGAAAGATGAGGTATGACTGACAGCTTATATAATAATAAACAAAGAGGGCTGAAGCCCAACTACGTCCGCGAATCTTTTTAAGAAAGGCTATACAAACTAATCTGCACATTTTATGTTAAATTATATCGCGAACGGTAGCATCGGTATTGTGCGATCGCTCGGGCGGTGCCTCAGTACCAATAGTCTCATAGTCGGTAGTTAAAGATTTATCGCACTGGCGCACCCTACTACTTGTTTATTTATAGAAAATAATCACATGAAGAACAAACATCTTAACAGTCTTTGCTTGGCAGGCCTGCTGTTGCTCGTGCCGATTTGTCCGGGGACAATTGCCCGCGCTCAAATTTCCGAAACTTCCGATACTAACGCCAGTCCAAAAACCTTCCTCAAAGATGAACTGTATTTTGGCTTAACTAAACCCGGAGGCGAGACAATTTCTGAGTCAGAATGGCAGGAGTTTGTCAAGGAAGTTATTACCCCTCGTTTTCGGGAAGGGCTAACTGTATTAGACGGTTCCGGGCAGTTTCTCAACCAGGGCGGAATATTGATTCGAGAAAACTCTAAAATAGTTATTTTGATTTATGAAACTAGCCAGGAAAAAAATCGAGCTATTCAGGAAATTATCGAAAATTACAAGCGCAGGTTTCAGCAGGAGTCAGTGCTGCGGACGACCAGCGCAGTTAAGGTTTCTTTCTGATTAGCTCATCCAATCAGCGTTTTTATGATATTATTCCTAGTAATCAAGGTCATACCCTCAGAGATAAGTAGGGTGCATTCAACAGTTGACAGTTGACAGTTGACAGTTGACAGTTGAATTTTGACTGCTGACTGCTGACAGTTTAGGAGCGACCTCTACCCTTAAGTCAGAGAATTGGAATAATGAATAGTCTGATTTTAATTTCTCCCTCAAAGGGAGAGGCTTTCAACCAATTTTTTCTCGTAAAAATTATAATTTGTGGGTATCGATCGCACATTGCAAAAAGTCGCCAGAAAAACCAGCCCGGGAGAAAACAAAAATATGACGAACGATGGCAACCCAAAAGCCCAAGCGCCGGATAACGACGATGTACAAAAAAATTTGGACGGTATTGGGAAAGCTTTGATTGTGAGCGTGGCTTGGTCTTACGCAGAGGCATTGGAGCGAACAAAACGAGATCGAAAAGAACAGAAAGCTACGCCGGAATCTCAACCAGAATCTCAACCAGAATCTCAACCAGAATCTTAGACATCCGCCGCTGCGAAAACAGCGCAATTGCTTTCATCTACAGAAAAGCGATCGATCGCGCACCGGCGAACCATCACAATCATCGCGCTCGAACACATTGGAATCGACTTTTTCGGCAGATTCCCGAAATTGCAGCGGTTTTTATGCCATTTTACCTCAATATATTTTATTTTACCCAAAGAGATTTAAATTAAACAAAGTACGGTTTTATAGCTACAGTGTACAGAACAAACAACCAATTTTGAGATCGGTCTCATGTCTAATTCAAAAATGATTGGCAAAGCGATCGCAGGTGGCATTTGCTTCGGCATCCTCGCCAGCAGCTTCAACGGCGCGCAAGGCCCAGCATCCGCAGCAGCACCAACAATTGCCGAAGCAGCAGCCCCCGCCGCTAGCAATATCGACAAGCAACTTCTAGGTCAATGGCAAGGTACAATCCCCTCCGGTCAGTCTTTCACCTTCGTCTTTGCCCCAGAAGGCAAATTGTTCATGATGGGTAAATGCCCCGACGGAGCCCCCTGCGCCAAAGAAACGAGGTATAAAGTTAATCTCGCTGCAAAACCGATGCACCTGGATGTCAGCCTCAACAAGACCGAAACCGTTGAGACTGTTTTTGAGTTGACTCCCGAAGGTCAAATGCGCCTTCAGGTGGAAGGCACCAATCCCGGACTGCCAAGACCGAATTCCTTAAACGACCAGGCAACCGTGTTTAAAAAGGTCTCCGAGACCACTGCACTGCCTGCTGGCACTCAAGTCATCGGTTATTGAGGAAAATTCTTCCCCCGCATTCGGCAGTTAAGTAGTTCTGGGTTTTGAGTTTTGGGTGTTGTTATAGGCAGTTTTCAATTCTATGAAATATAGTAGGGAAACGGCATTGCACATTGGTGTCAACAACCAGCTCAAACCCAGTCACAGATGGCTGTTTGACCATTAAACTTAGATCCCCCCTTAGCTTGCCCCCTACTCCCCCTTAAGAAGGGGGGGACAAGAAGTTACTCAAAGTCCCCCTTCTTAAGGGGGATTTAGGGGGATCTAGACTTGGCATAAAACCCATATTTCTCAAGGGTTTCAGCCTTAAGTTGACACGCCTTGGGCGAAGCGTAGCGGAGGGAGTGCAGTGTCCCTACCGTAGCATCTGTATTTTTTTTACTAAGCGTGAAAATCACCATCAGTTAAAGAATTTAAAATTTAAAACTGAAAATTTAAGAGTTTCCCGCTGCCTTCTGTCTTTAACAGGCCCTGCTACAATCCACTTAATCTCCTTTTAACTTTTGCCATAGACTTCCATGAGTGAAACCGTCCTAGAAGTTCGCAACCTGCGGGTTGAATTTCAATCTGCGGACGCAGACAATGCGTCCGCAACAGTCAAAGCTGTTGACGGCATTTCCTTTGAGGTGAAGCGAGGGCAAACTCTGGGAATTGTCGGAGAGTCGGGTTCGGGAAAATCGGTAACATCCCTCGCTGTTATGGGTTTGCTGTCAAGTTCGTTAACGAAAATCCAGGGCGAAATATGGTTTTCTCCGACAGCAGATGGCGTTACCAAGCAGCCTGTGAATCTGCTGGAAATGCCCGATCGGGAAAAACAAACCTACCGGGGAAGCCAGATTGCGACGATTTTTCAAGAGCCGATGAGTTCGCTAAATCCCGTTTTTACGATCGGCTTTCAACTCACAGAAGCCATTTGTCTCCACCAAAAGATATCCCAGACAGCAGCGCGGCGCAAAGCTGCTTCGCTATTGCAAGAGGTGAAGCTGCTACCGGGGGACGAGGAACTGCGGCAGCGCTGTTTGGCTTTGCGGCAAGAAGCAGGTGCCCAGGACGATCGCGATTTCATGCCACAAGTCAACAGCCAAAAACAAGCTATGCTCGATCGCTATCCCCACGAACTCTCCGGCGGTCAAATCCAGCGCGTGATGATTGCGATGGCCATTTCTTGCAATCCCACTTTATTAATTGCTGACGAACCGACAACGGCCTTAGACGTAACCGTGCAAGCAACAATCTTAGCTTTGCTGCGCGAGTTGCGGGACTCTAGAGGCATGGCAATGATTTTTATTACCCACGATTTAGGCGTCATTGCTGAAATTGCCGATACGGTGGCGGTGATGTACCGAGGTAAAATTGTTGAATGCGGTGCGATCGAGCAAATTTTCAGCAATCCCCAACATCCTTACACAAAAGGTCTCTTAGCTTGCCGCCCAACTCTCGAACGCCAAATGCGCCGCTTACCGACAGTTTCCGATTTTATGGAAGTCACCACAAATGCTAGCGGCGAATTGGTAATTGTCGAGAAAAATGTCGATTTAGACGGCGACAGCAGCGGCGGACTTTCCACTTTTCCCACCGGAAAACCCCCTCGGCTGCCGAATATTTCCGAGCCTTTGCTAGCTGTTAATAACTTGCGAGTCGGTTTTCCGGTGCAAGGAATGTTTGGCGAAACTAAACGCTTGTTTATGGCGGTAAACGATATTTCTTTTGAGGTTTACCCGGGCGAAACTTTGGGTTTAGTCGGCGAATCTGGCTGCGGTAAATCAACTTTAGCGAGAGCATTGCTGCAATTAATTCCGATATCCAGCGGCAAAGTGTTTTTTGAAGGTCAAGAAATTACCCCTCCTACCAAAAGTAGTTCCCGAGGGCAGTGGATGGCTAATTATCGGCTCAAAAAAGAGTACGATCGCCAATTGCGCCGGCTGCGGCGCGATTTGCAAATTATCTTTCAAGACCCTTATAGTTCTCTCGATCCGCGCCTGAGTGTTGGAGAAGCGGTGATGGAACCGATGGTGATTCACAGCTTTGGCAAAAACCCGAAAGAAAAGCGCGATCGCGCCGCTTATTTGTTGGATAGAGTGGGTTTAAATCCCGATTTTATGCGGCGCTACCCCCACGAATTTTCCGGGGGACAGCGGCAGCGAATTTGTATTGCTAGAGCTTTGGCTTTGAATCCTAAGTTTATTATTTGCGATGAATCGGTTTCTGCATTGGATGTATCGGTGCAGGCGCAAGTTTTAAATTTGCTCAAGGAGTTGCAAACAGAGTTTGGACTGACTTATATTTTTATTTCTCACGATTTGAGCGTGGTCAAGTTTATGAGCGATCGCGCGATCGTCATGAACAAAGGTAAAATCGAGGAAATTGGCACAGCCGAGCGTATTTACCGCCAACCGCAGCAAGCTTACACGCGGCAACTGATAGCTGCTATTCCGGCGGGGAATTTGGAGCGCATTCGGCAACAGCAATTAGGTCGCCAATCTGCTTTGTCTGCTGCGAATGCGCCCCTATCGCCTGGGGATGAATCGCAATAAATGTGATATTATCTAGCTAGCTAAATTAACCCCGAGCCTTTGGCAGCATCGGACTAAATGCCTCATCCAACCAATTTGATTGTGGTGGTTTGATGGGATACAATTCTAACCAAATCCCAGAATTAAGCCTACACATGGATTGTACCAAGGTTTGTAGTGCGGACTTCAGTCCGCTTTATACTGCGGACTGAAGTCCGCACTACAAACCGTTTTTGTGATGGTAATCAACCGGACACGATATTAATACCAGATTGATAATTGTAGCAAGAGTTTTGTGAACTTGTATTAATACAGTTAAAAAAATCAAAATCCAAATTAAACACTTAACACTGGATTCTGCCTTCGGTATGGAGAATGTCCGGTTATAGCAATTTGCAACACTCGCGAAGTACAACGGATCCATTCCCAATTCCCAATTACCCGGGAACATAGGAGTTTAACTAACAACTCCTACCAACATCTTTTTATTTTTTTTTCATAAATCAACAGTCGATCTTCATTTTAACTTCACAATTAATAGGTAGTATGAAATTTGGTTGAATTTGACGGAGAGTGCGGGTTTTTCAACCAGCAGTCAGAGAGTTCCCCGCAGTATTTTAGTACATCAAACCGGGTCATAACTTACGCAAAAAGTGGTTTGACAAGATACTCTTACGCGGTAATGTGCTTCAGGCGCACTCTAGATAATTAAATTTTGCGTGCTGGACTAGCTAGATTAGGCCAAATGTCCAATGACCAACAGCAATATCTAGTCCATTATTAAAGATAAACCCTTTATGCCCTTACAAAAAATGATAAAAGCCGCACCGCAGCTAAAAAAATATTACTCGCTAATTCCGTAAATACACTTAATTTTATGGTTGTGTTGCATAAAATAAGGAAAAAATGCCAATGCTTGATTTCGCCAGCTAGAAAAAATTTACCCGAAAGAATTGGTTGAAAGCCCCAAGCCTGCTCGGGAGAAATTAAAATCAGACTATTCATTACTCCAATCCTCGGACTTAAGGGTAGAGGTAGCTCTCAAATAGTCAACTGTCAACTGTCAACTGTCAACTGTCAACTGTTGAAAGTATTTTAACATCTTTAGAGTTGTTTTTAAGTCTTAACTCATCAAAAATTAAACTTATTCAAAAAAATGAAAGATCTAGTTCATATAGAAGAATCACAAAACACTAAATTGTTTAAATTCCTGCAACTATTATTGATAAAATTAACGGCAGCAGTCACCAGCAGACAGAAGGCAGAATGCAGTATGCAGTATGAACAAACAATCAGCCTCGCGACGATCGCCTCAGGCAGTGTATTCTCAGTTGCGAGTGTGGTACTGCTTGTATTAAACGGGTTGCTGGTAACAGGCGGAGGCGATGGTTTGTGCAAGAGCCAACTCGCCCTGGGATGTTTGGCTGTAGCCAATATTGTCATGTTGGTGGTGTCCGCGCGATCGCACGCCTCTGCTGTCTGGGCCTACAACGATCGCCAAGAGAGCAAGTTCAACCAGGGCGATCGATTTTTTAGCCTGTCGCCAGATATGCTCTGCGTAGTTGCTTTTGACGGTTATATTAAGCACATCAACCCAGCAGCCGAAAAAATCCTCGGCTATTCCCCAGCCGAAATGGTGGGCAAACTCTTCATTGAATTCGTCCATCCAGGCGATCGCGAAACTACTCTAAAACAAGCTGAAAGGATTGCTGCGGGGAATAATATCGTTGGGTTTGAAAACCGCTGGCTGTGTCGCGAGGGGTCTTACAAGTGGATAGCCTGGACTGCTAGCCCTTTCTGCGAAGAAGAATTGATCTATGCTGTCGCCCGCGACGTTACCGATCGCAAACTCGCCCAAGAGTCGCTCCAGCACAGCAATTCAATCTTGCGTTCCGTGATTGAAAGCACGCCGGATGTCATTTTTGTCAAGGATATTCAAGGCCGCTACGCGATCGGAAATTCTGCCCTAGCTAATTTTTTTGAAAAACCTATTGAGGCAATTATAGGCAAAGACGATACAGAATTATTTCCCGCTGAAATAGCCAAAAGAATGATAGATTCAGACATCGAAATTCTAGCATCAAGAATACATTTCAATCAGGAAGAAAATCTCCATATAAATGGACAAATGCAAACATTTCTGACAGCAAAATGCCCTTGGTACGACTCGGAAGGAAATGCGATCGGCATCATTGGTATATCACGCGACATCAGCGATCGGAAAGCAATAGAAGCAGCACTACAAGAAAGTAACATCCTCTTTGAAAACGTCATCGAAAGTACAGGCGACAGCATTTTTGTCAAAGATATTCAGGGCCGCTACCTATTGGTCAATTCTACGGTTGCGGGCATGATTGGCAAGCCAAAATCAGAAATTTTTGGCAAAAATGATGCCGAATTATTTCCGCTGGAGATTGCGAATATGCTGGCGGAAAATGACCGCCGGATCTGGCAATCTGGGATTGAGGAAAGCATCGAAGAATTAGTAAAAGATAGTGAGGGCAACATCCTGACATTTCTTTCTACCAAAAGCCCTTTGCGCGATCGCTCTGGAAACATCACGGGCGTGGTGGGAGTTGCTCGCGATATTAGCGATCGCAAACAGGTAGAAGCCGCCCTGCGGCGCAGCGAAGAGCGGTTGCAGCTAGCTCTTTGGGGTTCCGACAGCGGAATGTGGGATTGGAATATAGTTACTGACGAAATGTATTGCAACCACGAGTACAGTGCTTTGTTGGGCTACGAACCAGACGAACTACAAGCAAATGCGATCGGTTTGTCACAGCTAGTTTATCCCGACGATTTACTGGTATTGAACCAGAAATTAAATGCCTATTTGGAAAATCCAGAAAATGGCTATGCTGTTGAGCATAGAATGTTAGCTAAATCCGGCGAATTTAAATGGATTTTGGCGCGGGGGAAAGTCGTAGAAAGAGATGAAAATAATGCTCCGGTGAGAATGATTGGCACTATTTCTGATATTGGCGATCGCAAACAAGCCGAAAAAGCTCTCCAAGAAAGCGAGCAAAAATATCGGTGTTTAACTGAAGCCACCTCCCAAATTATTTGGGATACTACCGCCGCAGGCGAAGTTGTCGCCGAACAAACAGGATGGAGTGCATTTACGGGAGCGACTTACGACGAAATTAAAGGATGGGGGTGGCTCAATAACATCCATCCCGACGACAGAGAATATACTGCCAGGATGTGGTCTGAGGCACTTGCCGATCGCACCTTATTCGCAATAGAACACCGCTTGCTGCGGCACGACGGCGAGTACAGGTATATGACCGTGCGCGGTATACCCGTATTGAATGCAGATGGCAGCGTTCGCGAGTGGGTTGGCATCCACTCCGACATTACCCCAGCCCGCCGCGCCGAGGCAGAAATGTGGCAGCAAAAAGAATTTCTGAGCAGCATCTACGACAGTGTGAACTACAGTATTTTCGTACTAGATGTCGGCGCAGACGAAGAATTTCGCTACGCCGGCTGGAATCGAGCAGCAGAGTTACTCAGTAACATCAGCAAGGAGGAAGGATGCGGCAAAACTCCAGAAGAACTTTTCCCAGCATCTACGGCAGCGTTTTTCCGGCAGAAATTAAGAGAATGCCTGCTAAAAAATAGCTCTCTTTCTTACGAAGAATCTGTTAGTCTTGAGACTCAAGAAGTCTGCTTTATCACAACTCTGACTCCGCTGCGAGACGAATTTGGGAAAATTTGTCGCATTGTGGGAAGTGCTACCGACATTACAAAACGCAAACAAGCCGAAGCACAATTGCGCGAACAAGAAGAATTTTTAAACAGCATCTATAACGGATCGAATCAAGTTATTTTCGTGGTAGATGTCGCCGCCGGAGAGTTCCGCTATGCAGGCTGGAATGCAGCTACAGAAGCATCTACAGGCATTTTGAGTGCTGATGTCAAAGGCAAAACTCCCGAAGAAGTGTTTCCCCCAGCAGTAGCAGCAAATTTTCGGCAAAGATACCTCGATTGTTTGGCCGCAGACAGCTCGATTTCTTACGAAAATAGCGCCGAATTGGCAGGTGTAGAAAATTGGTTTATCGTAACTCTGACGCCCCTGCACGATACCTCTGGCAGCATCTACCGAATTATTGGTAATTCCACCGACATTACGGCTCGAAAACTTGCAGAAGCAGCGCTGCAAGCTAGTCAGCACTTTGTTGAGCGCATTGCCAATACCAGTCCGAATATTCTCTATGTTTACGACGAAATCGAGCAGCGAAATGTGTATGCCAACCGCGAAATCACCGACCTCCTGGGCTATACAGTGGCAGAAGTTCAAGAAATGGGCAGCAATCTGTTGCCGACAATTATCCACCCTGAAGATTTAGCTAAATTTCCCAGATATATCCAGCAAATAGAAAATGCTCCCGACGGCGAGGTGGTTGAGTACGAATATCGGGTACTCGACAGACAAAATAGTTGGCGCTGGTTAGTCAGTCGCGATATTGTATTTAGCAGAACAGAGTCGGGCAAAATCCAGCAGCGTCTCGGTGTTGCTGCCGACGTTACAGATCGCAAATTCGCAGAACAAGCTTTAGCAGAACAATTGAAACTTTCTTCATTCACAGCAGATGTGGGAATTGCTCTGACTGAAAACCGCACTTTACCTGCAACTTTGCAAAAATGTACCGATGCAGTTGTGCGCCATCTGGATGCTGCGTTTGCTCGGATTTGGACGCTCAATGAAGAGGGAAATGTCTTGGAATTGCAAGCAAGTGCGGGGATTTATACTCACATTGACGGCGCTCACAGCCGCATTGCGGTCGGCGAGTTCAAGATTGGTTTAATCGCCCGAGAGCGACAACCTCACCTCACTAATTCTGTGCAAGAAGATGCCCGAGTCAGCGACAAAGAATGGGCGAAACGAGAAGGAATGGTGGCTTTTGCTGGATATCCGTTGATTGTTGACAATCAGTTGGTGGGAGTAATCGCCATGTTTGCTCGCCAGGAGTTGACGGAATCTACACTGATTTCTTTTGCGTCAATTGCCGATTCGATCGCCCTGGGAATCAAGCGCAAACAAACAGAACTTGCTCTCGCCGCCCAAAAGCAAACTTTGAGGGGAATTATTGACAATGCTCCCATCTGGGTGTGGATGGCAAATGCTAGCGGGCGGATGTTATTAGCCAACAAAACTTTCTGCGAAGATGTAGCTATTCCCGAAGAGAAGTTCTTAGCAGCCTCTCACTATTCCGAAGTTTTTGGATTAGAAGCATCTGCTAACTGCATGGTATCAGATGCACAAGCCTGGAGCCAAGATCCTCCCTGTTATTCTGAAGAATTGCTCCAGTTGGTTGACGGTGAATACCACCAGTTGGAGATAATTAAAACTCAGGTCAAAGATGATTGCGGTAATGCGATCGGCTTAATCGGTTTGGGTTTGGACGTAACGAAACAAAAAGAAGCTCAAAGACAGTTGCAAGAGTCGGAAGCGAGATTCCGCAAATTAGCAGAGCAGGAAGCGCTGCTCAACCAACTAGCTAGCAATATCCGCAAATCTCTGGATTTAGACACTATTTTGGCCACAACTGTGCAGCAAATACGTGAATTGCTGCTGCTCGAACGGTGCATATTTATCTGGTATATAACCAACGAAACATCAGCATTTTGGAATGTAGAATACGAGGCAAAAAATGATGAACTACCTTCCTTGCTGGGTGTATTTCCGGCTAACTTGACTGGTTCTAAAGCCGAGCGAATTGCCAATATTGAAATAATTCGGGTGGATGATTTTAAAAATGTTACCGATCCAGTAGAGCGGAATTTTTTCATGTGTATAGGATTACAGTCTATGCTGGACATTCCCATTCAGACATCTTCAGGTAAAATAGGGGTAATTTGCTGTAGCGCTTCTAGCAGCATCCGGTGTTGGAGCGATGAGGAAGTGGAACTGTTAGTGGCTGTGGGCAATCAATTGGCGATCGCCATTAATCAAGCCGAACTTTACGAAACATCTCGCCTCGTCGCCGCCGAAGCTTCATCAGCAGCCATGAAGCAAAAATTGCTCAACCAGTTAGGCAGTCAAATCCGCGCTTCTCTCGATTTAGATACTATATTGGCAACAACTGTACACCAAATTCGCGACTTGCTACAACTCGATCGCTGCTTGTTTATTTGGTATGTATCCGATGTCGAGATACCCGCTTGGGATGTCGTCCACGAAGCTAAAAATGATGACTTGTTCTCGCTTGTGGGTTATTATCCTGCTGACGTAACGGGGAGTCTGGCCCAAAAAATAGCCCAATCGGAAATCTACCAAATAGATGATGTTGCAAATTTGAGCGATCCCATAGAAAGAGAGTTCTTTTTGCAGTTGGGTTACAAGTCTGTCTTGGATTTGCCGGTCAAAAGTGCAGGGGGTTTAATTGGTGTTGTGGGCTGCGTGGCTTGTCGCGAGATGCGGAGGTGGACACAAGACGAAGTGGATTTGCTATCGGCAATTGGCGATCAATTGTCGATCGCCATCAGCCAATCCGAACTCTACACCCAAAGCGTCGATTCAGCCCGAATGGCGCGAGAACAAACTGCCCAACTAGAAGCAACTCTGTGCGAACTTAAGCTTGCTCAAACCCAGCTCGTGCAAGCAGAAAAAATGTCGAGTCTCGGTCAGATGGTAGCAGGAATTGCCCACGAAATCAATAACCCAGTCAGCTTTATTTTCGGCAATCTTACCTACACAGAAGAATACACCACAAACCTGATGAAACTGCTGCAAATGTATCGAGATGAATACCCGGAACCGACCGCAGCTATTCAGGAGGAAGTAGAGGCATTAGAGCTAGATTTCTTGTTAGACGACTTGCCAAAAATGCTGTCTTCGATGCAGGTGGGAGCAACTCGCATCCGAGATATCGTGCGGAGTTTGCGAAATTTCTCTCGCCTTGATGAATCTGAAATGAAAAAAGTTAACATTCACGAAGGCATCGACAGCACGTTGATGATTTTAGAACACCGTCTGAAAGTTCAGCCCGTTAGCGCAGCGGGTACGGAGTACCATCGCCCAGCAATTCAAGTCGTTAAAGAATACGGACAATTGCCGCTGGTAGAGTGTTACGCCGGACAATTGAATCAGGTGTTTATGAATATTATAGCGAATGCAATTGACGCTTTACAAGAACCGCTTCCAAATTCAGCAATTATCCGCATTTCTACAGAGGTAGAAGGTAATTTTGCTGCGATTAGAATTGCTGATAACGGTGCAGGTATCACCGATCAAGTCAAGCAGCGGATATTTGATCCGTTCTATACTACAAAACCGATCGGTTCGGGGACGGGAATGGGTTTGGCGATTTCTCATTCTATTATTGTCGAAAAACACAAAGGTGAAATCAAGTGTTTCTCTGTGGTGGGGAAAGGCACTGAATTTACGATCAAGATTCCGATTCAAAGAAGAGAAAATTAAATAGGTTCTATAGGGTTAACTCTTAGGTACGTAGTTGCGCTTCAGCGCTCTTTCGGGTGCATCTGGCGCAAGGCGAATATATCCGTATGGGCTATAGCATGACCTCGGTGAATATGAGATGATAACTAATAACTTATATGCGATCATGCTTCGCCCTCTTCCTTGCGCCAGATGCACCCGCTCTTTCATATGTATAAAAGCGCTGAAGCGCAACAACGTACCTTTATACAGTTGCGTAAATTCAGTTAATATGATATGAACAATCTAAAATCTGAAATCTAAAATCTAAAATGGCATTACCTCCAGGCACTTTCAGTTTACCGCTAATTGGCGATACCCTCAACTTTTTGCAAGATTCCCAATTCGCCAAAAAACGACACCAGCAGTACGGGCCAATTTTCAAAACCAGCATCTTCGGACAGCCTACCGTGTTTGTGTCCGGCTCAGAGGCGAATTTGTTTGTTTTAAGCCATGAAAATCAATATTTTGTTATGAGTTGGCCTCCGAGCATGAAAGCGCTTTTAGGGCCGCTTTCCTTGGCGCTGCAAACGGGTTCGGAACATCAAAATCGGCGCAAGCTGCTGTACCAAGCGTTTCAACCGCGAGCTCTGGCGGGCTACATCGGCGGGATGGAAGATATCACTGGGCGCTACTTGGAAAGATGGACGCAGATGAGCGAGTTTGCGTGGTATCCCGAACTGAGAAATTATACTTTTGATGTTGCTAGTAAGTTGTTAGTTGGGATTGATGCTGGTTCGGAGACGGCGCTGGGACATTATTTTGAAACTTGGTGCGAGGGTTTATTTTCGATTGCTTTAGATGTGCCGTGGACTAAGTTTGGAAAGGCGAAAAAGTGCCGAAAGTTACTGTTATCAGAACTTGAAAAGATTATTCGCGATCGCCAACAAGATATGGGAGAAGGGAATGATGCTTTGAGTTTGCTGATTTCGGCTCGCGACGATGACGGAAACAATTTGAGTTTGGAGGAGTTGAAAGATCAAGTGCTGCTGCTGTTGTTTGCGGGACACGAGACTTTGACTTCGGCGATCGCCTCTTTTTGCCTTCTCCTAGCTCAAAACCCCGATGTGATGGCAAAAGTTCGCGCGGAACAACAGCAGTTTTCGGCAACTGAACCGCTAGACTTGGAACAGCTCAAACAAATGACTTATTTGGAGCAGGTGATGCGAGAAGTGCTGCGGTTGGTTCCGCCGGTGGCAGGCGGTTTTCGTCAGGTAATTCAGGCTTGCGAGTTCGGCGGCTACGAAATTCCCCAGGGTTGGAGCGTGCTTTACGAAATCAATCAGACGCATCAGGATAGCTCAGTTTATCCCGAACCCGATCGCTTTGACCCCGATCGATTTAGTTTGGAGCGATCGACAAATGCTAAACCTTTCAGTTACGTGCCCTTCGGCGGCGGTTTGCGGGAATGTTTGGGGAAAGAATTCGCGCGGTTAGAGATGAAACTGTTTGCGGCGAGGATGGTTCGAGAGTGCGAATGGGATTTGTTACCGGATCAAGATTTGAATTTAATCCGAGTACCGACTCCACACCCGCGTGACGGTTTGCGAGTGAAGTTGCGGCGAAAAATTGCAGGTTCGTAGTGAGGACTTCAGTCCGCATTCAGGTTCGTAGTGAGGACTTCAGTCCGCATTCAGGCTCGTAGTGAGGACTTTAGTCCGCATTCAGGTTCGTAGTGAGGGGAGCATCTCAGTTTTGCATTTATAGTGCGAGCGTCCCCGCTCGCGTATGCTACAAATCGCGAGCGGGGACGCTCGCACTATAATAAAAAAAATGCTTTTTGCAAAATTGAGATGCTCCCAAGCGTGAGGACTTTAGTCCGCATCTATCCGAGGACTAAAGTCATCACGCTCCGGTGCATTTGGTTTTTGAAGAGGGCGAAGCATGACCGCAGATAAGTTATTAGTTATAATCTCATATTGACCGCGGTCATGCTTCGCCCCTACAAATATATTTGACAAACCCAGATGCACCTGCGATCGCCTACAATATTACAACTCCATCGGCCCCAAATACTTAGTCAAATAAGGCGAAAACACCTCATAAATCAGCGTCAGCGGCTTCCCGTGATGCCAAAACAAATAGTGTCGCCCCCAAAAAGGCCCCGACTCTTGAAAAGCAGCCTCCAAAGCCACCGACTCACCGCAATAAATACCTTGCACATCGCGATACAATTCTGTCCGCAGGCGCGCTAAACTTGCCCAAATTGGCAAAGATTTATTTTCCAAATATTCATCTACGTGACTCGCTTCCCACCAAGAAGTCGCGTAGGCGAGGCGCTGTCCCGAAGCAGTCCGCAGCCACACTTGGCGGCGCAGGCGCGGCCCGGGAACCGCGACAATTTGTGGCGGCGCGCCGTCTGCATCCTCACCCACTAAGGACATATCGATCACATCTACTTCTGTGGGTTCCCCTGTCAGCAGTTGCAGGTGACGGGTGGGGGAACCGTCGCCGAGGAGCAGTATTTGCCATGCCGGTGCTAGCTTGGTGTGGGGTAAACCCTTCTGTACTGCGTCTTCTGCTCCTTCCCACAGGGGGTTGAGAGCGTGCCAGGTTTGGCTGTTTTTTGGTGTAAATGTTGCAGTCAAGGGTCTTTACAAAACTTAATTTTTTGTTTATTATAACGCTTCTGCAATCTACAGTTTAAATCTGTTTAGAAACGGGTTCTCCGGCCCGTTCCACAATAAAATTGAGTTTTTGTGGAACAGGCATCTTGCCTGTTTTGAGAATGTTACGGGCTCTCCGGTCCGTTCCACAATAAAATTGAGTTTTTGTGGAACAGGCATCTTGCCTGTTTTTGAGAATGTTACAACATCTCAGTTAAATCCATTACCCAATCCGTTGCCGAACTTCTTTGCCCTATATGTTACGAATAACCGAAATAAAACTTCCCCTCGATCATCCTGAAGATGCGATCGCCAGCGCCATAGTCAAAAAGCTGCAAATTCCCCCCGAAGAATTGCTCAGCTATACCATCTTTAAGCGCAGCTACGATGCTCGTAAAAAAGCACAAATCGTCCTTGTCTATATTGTGGATGTCGAGACAACACAGGAAAACGAACTTCTGCAACGCTTCAAAAAAGACCCTCATGTCATGGTGACGCCAGACACGAGTTATCGCTATGTAGCCCGAGCCCCCAGCAATTTGACGACAGTTCGGCCCATTGTGATCGGTACGGGGCCGTGCGGTATGTTTGCAGGGCTGATGCTGGCACAAATGGGGTTTCGCCCGATCCTTTTGGAACGTGGCAAAGCTGTGCGCGATCGCACGGCTGACACCTTTGGATTTTGGAAGAAAAAAACTGAATTCAACCCAGAATCTAACGCCCAGTTTGGCGAAGGCGGTGCGGGAACTTTTTCGGATGGGAAACTTTACAGCCAAGTTAAAGATCCTCAGCATTACGGGCGCAAGGTGCTGACAGAACTTGTGAATGCGGGTGCTTCACCGGAAATTTTATATATTAATAAGCCGCATATTGGTACGTTTAAATTGGTGGGAATTGTCCAAAGTATTCGCGCCCAAATTGAATCCTTAGGCGGTGAGATTCGGTTTCAAACTCGTGTCGAAGATATTCATATCGAAAATGGCAAAGTGCAGGGAATTACTACAGCCAGCGGAGAATATATTGCTAGTAATTATGTAGTTCTGGCGGTGGGACACAGCGCCCGCGATACTTTTGAGATGTTATTCTCGCGCGGTGTTTACATTGAGGCTAAGCCTTTTTCGATTGGTTTTCGGGTGGAACATCCCCAAAGTGCGATCGATCGCTGTCGTTTTGGCGATCGGGCGGGCCACAAGCTTTTAGGTGCCGCCGATTACAAACTGGTTCACCACTGTGCAAATGGTCGTTCTGTCTACAGTTTCTGTATGTGTCCCGGCGGTTTGGTAGTGGCGGCGGCGTCGGAACCGGGGCGACTTGTGACGAATGGGATGAGTCAATATTCTCGCAACGAACGCAATGCTAACAGCGGGATTGTGGTGGGTATCACGCCGGAAGATTATCCGGGTCATCCGTTGGCGGGAATTGAGTTTCAGCGTCGCCTAGAAGAACGGGCATTTGAGTTAGGAGGTGGCACTTACAACGCCCCTGGGCAGCTTGTGGGAGATTTTTTGGCGAATCGCCCTTCGATCGCCCTAGGCGCTGTGCAGCCTTCTTATACGCCCGGAGTTGTGATGACTGATTTGAGCGAAAGTTTGCCGGATTTTGCGATCGTAGCCATCCGCGAAGCACTTCCGGCTTTTGACAAACAAATTAAAGGATTTGCGATGGATGATGCGGTTTTGACTGGAGTGGAAACGCGCACTTCTTCACCAATTCGGATCAAGCGCAAAGACGATTATCAGAGTTTGAATACTGAAGGGCTTTATCCTGCGGGGGAAGGTGCGGGATATGCGGGTGGAATTCTGTCGGCGGGGATTGATGGGATTAAGGTGGCGGAGGCGGTTGCTTTGAGTATTTTACAATCTTTAAAGCACAAAGTTTGAGGTAGGATTAACTAAGATTTTGCACAATGTCAATTAGCCTTTTATGAACAGGCAAGATGCCTGTTCCACAAAGATTAAATTTCTTGTGGAACAGGCATCTTCCCTGTTGCTGTTGATGTAACATCTCAGATCAACCAACTGCAAATTCGGTGTATTGTCGGACATGAGGTGCATGATAGGCTAGCACAATTTCCTGGGATGGGACGCCTCGTGCTATTAATTGATTGGCGATCGCCTCTTCAGTTCCGTCATGCTGTACCCAAATTTTCCCATCTTTAATGTCTACATGAATTATGCAGCCATAAATTCGAGTGTTACTATCTTTCCAACCCACATGAACCAGTTGATAGCGATCGCTGACTAAATCGAAAATTGTCTCGCTGGAAACTGGATCGTGAGGCGATCGCCTCTGAGATCGTTCAGTTAGCAATTCCTGAATATATTGACGATACAAACTTACTTTATCCATTCAGAAATCTCCTGTTTTTCGGTGTCGTAAACTAAAAGTGGAATTTGATTGCGTTCAATTACCGTTTGAATAAATGAGTATTTGAAAAATTTTCTGTGAATACCTAATGGAATTGCCAGGTAAAGAGTTCTCTCTGGATCGTCAAATTCTAATGCAATCCGATAGTTGATAAATTGTCCCACTGCGGTATGAAACTCTGAAATCGTCGATGGTGCCAAAAACGTTTTGATTTCAATCGCAATTTTTTCATTATCCTTTGTAGCTGCTAATAACTGTTCTGCACCCAGATCGATATAAAAATCAACAAATCCGAGATCGATATGATAAGGGTCATCGGTAATTGTCCAACCCTGATTTTCGAGGGCAGTTTTGACGAGTTCGTGAAACTTATCTTTAGCTGGCATATTTAAACAGTAGCTAATTGCGATCGAATTTGAGTATCCGTATATTCCGGTGTCCAACCGACCGTGGTGGTAAAATAGCGCACAGCTTTAACTTTCCGGGCTGCTGTCAAATAAAACCAGTGTTCCGTATTCGCTGGTACGTTGATAAATTCTTCGGGCTGTACAGTCACTTCTACTTGACTACCGTCGGGACGCACAAAACCGAAAATTCCTTCTCCTGCTACAATGTAGCGGACTTCATCGTCAGCGTGAATGTGACACTTGTCGAATTTGGAGAGCAGAGTGTCGAGGCTTGGAATGTCTGGGTGTAGTACAATTAAGTCGCGGGATTGATAGCCTGCGCTTTCCTTGAGTTGCTGAAAGTAGCCGTCGAGGGCTTGTAGCACTTGCTCTTTTTGATTGTCGTCGATCGCATCGAGAGCCAGCAATTCCCGAATTTCTGGGTTGTCACCCACCGGCCAACTATTGAGTTGAATGTTCAAAGGAGCAAGTTCGCGGGTAATATCGCTCAGTTGAGTATAGGTTCTACCGTTTTCGAGTCGCAGGATAGCCATTTTTGCACGTTCCTATTTTTGATTAACAGACACAGCGAAAGACGCTTGTCGATCGCGCCTGTACAATAAAAACAATTTTAACTCACATTTTGCAGCATTCTCAGGCAAGATGCCTGTTCCACAAGAGTTGAAGATTTATCGCGATAAGATTGATAAGTCAGGCGCCCGGTAGCAACCGCTGCGATCGGCAACACTGAGATATTTTAGATGTAACTTTTGCAACAACTATGCCTACTTATACAGGAATTTCTAGCGAAGCTTTTCAGCATCCCCTCGATCGCCAGGCCGAGGCCGCATTACGCAGCGTACCTGGATTTGACTTAATTGCCAGCAAATTTGTAGAGTTTGTCTACGAACGACCGCAGTTCGTTTACCTAATGGGAAATAGCATACAAGTCGGCCCGCGCCAATATGCCAGCATTTATCATATATTTCGGGAGTGCGTGCAGGATTTAGATATTTTTCCAGAACCGGGTTTGTTTGTGTCTCAGAATCCCGCTGTTAACAGCTATGCCCTCGGGAAAAATCAACCCTATATAGTTTTAAACACAGGTCTTTTAGATTTGCTGGATGAGTCAGAAATCAAAGTAGTCCTGGCTCACGAGTTGGGACACATCAAATGCGGTCATCCAACTTTAAATCAAATGGCGATGTGGGCGATGAGCATCGCATCAACAATTGGCGAGATGACTTTTGGGCTGGGAAACATTGTCGGTAGTGGTTTAATTTTTGCTTTTTATGAGTGGCGGCGGAAGGCTGAATTATCGGCAGATAGAGCAGCTTTGTTGGTGACGGATGATTTGAACAATGTGATGAAGACGATGATGAAACTTGCGGGAGTTAGCAGTAAATATGCAGATCAATGCAGTTTGCAAGAATTTATCCGCCAGTCTGACAACTATCAAGAACTCGATCGCGACAATCTCAACCAAGTGTATAAATTTTTACTTTACAACGGTGGCCAAGGCGTGATGCTGAGTCACCCTTTCCCGGTGGAAAGGCTGCGGTATTTGCGAGATTGGGCGGCTTCCGAGGAATACCGGCAAATTAAGCTGGGTAACTACAAGCGGGCTGTAGCTGAGGGTGCGGTTGATGTGAAGTCCCAAACATCTAACAGCGAGACGGAGGCTTTGCGCCGTCAGATTGAGGAGTTGCAGCGGGAGATCGATCAACAAAAATCTAAGCAAAAATAAGTTGAGGATGTGCCGCAAGTACCTTGCGGCTGTCATTAGCGCCTTCAACCACTGTTTGCGTAAGTCTTTGAAAATTTACCGGATTTGGGGGAGGGAGGAAAGTAAAAGGAAGACAGGCTGCGGATCTCCCATCCCGCTACCTCGGAATTATATTAGAGTGCGATCGTCCCCAAAAGCCATAGCCTGCACTCGCAACTCGCCTCCAATCTACAAACTGTCCTCTTTTTTCTGAAATCTGTTTCTCAGAAGGTGTAGTTTAAATCTAGATAAGCTTATAACTCAATCGGGGCAAGAAAAAAATGATTATTGATAAAGCAATGAATACTCACAAACCAACTTCTAATTTTTTCGGGAATATCGGAAAAATTGCGATCGCCCTCAGCGTGCTAGTCGCCGGAATGGCCTTTACAAATCCTCCGAGAGATAAATACCTAACTTATGCTTCCGGCGTGCTCGAAACCGAGTTTAAAAACACCGTGCGTAATGATTCCCGCGTACCCAAAGCTTTGAGTGGCGTTGCAGAGACTTTCCTGACTTCCCAGCGCGGCTCGATCGAACACTTGCTCGACAATACAACGGAACGTCAGAACTTTGGCGTTGTCAGCATTTACACAACTCAACTAGGTAAAAAAAGCTATCAAACGGTTGGAGCTTTTGGCAATTTCGTTACCCTCCCACCTAGTTCGGCAAATGCTGAAAAGTAATGTCAAATTAAGTTAAATTATAGAAACCGGGCTTGCGATCGAACCCGGTTTTTACTTACTAGAAATAATTGGTTTAAGGCCGGAACCTTTGTAGGGAGAAATTAAAATTAGACTATTAGACCTATTGCAAAAAACAATCTATTCTATAATTAATAGTTAGCATTTTATTATGCTAGTTTTAGCAGCAGGTACGTAGTTGCGCTTCAGCGCTCTTTCCGAGATCCAAAAAGAGCGCTTTCATCGCAACTACGTACCTAAATTTAATAGACATCTTGCCAAAAAGATATCTGCGATCATTAAAGATTTATAGCAATCCTAAATGATTGATGAAGATTGGTAGCGGTAGTGGATGGTGCGTGCCTACCACCTATCTATCGGGGCAACCTGGATCTTTAAGAGCAACTACAAAAATTATCCAAATGATGGGAAGACTACTATATTATAAAAATATTAAGTTTTATTAAACACGAAAATTTCTCGTCCCACTTACTATTAAAATAAATAAGATAAATTTTTATGTTTGACAAATAAGCAGATGGCTATGCAATTAAGTAAGGGTGAGAGATTTAATCTCTCTCAAGAAGCACCGGATTTAAAAAAAATGGCGATCGCCCTCGGTTGGCAGGTAACGGAGGCAGGACAAAGCTACGACATTGATGTCTCTGCATTTATGCTAGGTTCGGACGGCAAATTACCTGACGATAATTTTTTTATCTTTTACAATAATCTGCAATCCTCTGACGGTTCGGTACTGCAATCGATTCCTGAAAACAACCCAGCTAAAGAAAATAAGACTATTTACGGCATTATCTTAGAAAAAGTTAATCCTGAAATTGTGGAAATAACTTTTGTTGTGACTATTCACGAAGCAGATAAAATCAATGCAAGTTTTAGGAATATCAGAAATAGTTTCATCAAAATTGTCAATTTGGATACCGGAATCGAACTTGTCCGGTATGAATTAACAGAGAGTTTTACACTAGAAACGGCTCTAGAATTTGGTCGTTTGTATAGAAAGAATGGAGAGTGGAGATTTCAGGCGGTAGGAGCAGGATATCAAGCTGGATTAAAGAGTTTTGTTGACAAGTATTGTAGGTGAAATAGCAATAACATTACTGCAAAGCAGCGATGAAAAAATATCGCCGACAGATTCTGATAGCAGCACAAAAACTCGCCGCCGGAGAAGAAATAAAAGGTAAACTTTAGTCGAGTTAGTTAATAGATGACAAAATGTGCTGGTAAGCTTCGATGGTTTTTCGGGCGATCGCCTCCCAGTTATAATATTTTTTAGCATAAGCTTGCCCGTTAAAGCCCCTGCGCTGCCTTTCCTGTGGTGCGAGGAGGGCTGATTCGATCGCGCGGGCGATCGCCCCTACCTCCAGAGGCACCACCCACCCAGCCTCCGCTTGCTGAATGTCATCCCAGATATAAACGCGATCGGAAATAACCACAGGTACACCCGCAGCCATCGCTTCTGCTACGGCAATACCAAAGTTTTCGTAATAAGAAGGCAACACAAATAAGTCAGCTTTTCTCAACATCTCAGCTTTTGAATCACCGCTAACAAAACCCGTTATTGTAGTAAATCTTTCTAAAATTGATTTTTTTATTTTGACTTTAATTTTGGCTTCGTAATCGGCATCTTGGGGATTAGAACCTGCTAAAATAAAGTTAAATTTTAGACCATCTTCTAAAATACTTTCCAGTGCCGTAATTAGCAATTCTAATCCTTTTTTAGGTTCGATTCGCGACATAAATAAGATGATTGGTATTTCCGAATCAGGCAATATTTCAGGGTAAGCATCTGCCGTCACCCCCAATGGAATTATCAAATCTTTTGGAACAGACATCTTGCCTGTGCTATCTAATAGTAAACAATCTTGTGGCACAGGCATCTTGCCTGTGCTATCCAAACCAAACCTTTCTGAAATTTTAGCTTCTTGCTTGCTAGTGAAATGAATTGCTGCCGCACCTGCTAAATTAGGTCGTTCTAAAAGTGTAGCATAAACCTGTTTTAAAAGCTTTTTCTTCTGCAAATCTGCGGGGTCAAGCATACCGCAGGGCCGGATAATATACGGTAACTTGTGCCCTCTGGCAATTGTCGCGGCGAAAGTAGTTACTGGCGAGAACAAAGCGTGAATGTGAGCGAGGTCAAATTGCCGCGCATTTTCATTCAACCACTGCAATAAACTCAGAGAAAACTTATATCTGCGAAACGGAGAACAGCGGAAATAAATAATTTGATAACCGTTTTGTTTTATTGGTTGATTTAAGGGAACATCTAAGGGAGGTTGACCGATATCTCCGTTAGAATCTGTAGTTATAATTGTGACATCAATACCTTGGGAAGCGAGGGCGGCAGAAAGTCCGAGTACCATTTGACTCGGGCCGCCGTAGACGAGGGAAATTGAGGGGATAATTTGAAGGATTCGCATGATTAGCCCTTGGTCTTAATTGCGGTAGCTGGTTGTGTTATTATATAAAAAATTGCAAGATTTGCACTTTATACTAATTTAGGCGATCGGAGGCAAGTTATGCTGATTGGATTCAGCGTCGGCAACTACAAATCTTTTAAAGAAACTGTCACACTCAGCATGGTAGCTTCGTCAATTACGGAGGACGATCGAGAGCTTGACGAAAATAATGTATTTGAAATCAATCATAGATTAAAATTGCTAAAAAGTGCTGCTATTTATGGAGCAAATGCCAGCGGCAAAAGCAATCTTGTTGCTGCTGTTAACTTTATGAAGTGGTTTGTCCTTAACTCATCCAAAGAAACGCAAGTTTCAGAGGCGATCGATATTGAAGCATTCAGGCTAAGCACAGAGACAGAAAAAGAGCCATCATTCTTTGAAATAGTTTTCTTGCTAGAAGGCAAAAATTTTAGATATGGTTTTGAGATTAATTCTGAACAGGTTGTTGCTGAGTGGTTGTTTCAAAGTGATGAAGATTCAGAAACAATGCTTTTTGAACGGGATTTTGACAGCTTTATATTAGATGATTTCCCGGAAGGGCAAGGTATTAGCGATAAAACTAGAAATAATGCTTTATTTCTTTCTGTTGTTGCACAATTTAATGGTAAACTTTCTGGCAAAATCCTGCTGTGGTTCAGTAAAACTTTGCAATTGATATCAGGCTTGCAAGATAGGCAATACCGCAAGGAAACTTTAGAGTCTTTTGAGAACGATCGCCACAGGCATGATATTATTGAATTCATTAAAAAATTAGACTTGGGTATTGCTGATATCCAAATCACAAATCAACCTGTATTTATTATTTCCAATAATACAGCATTATATGGTAATTCCTACGGTAGTTTATATCCTATTTCTGAAAGCAAACCAGCCGTGAAAACAGTTCATCGGAAATATGATGCTGACGGTAAGCAGACTGCTATAGAAATATTCGATATTGAAAAGCATGAGTCTGAGGGAACAAACAAATTGTTTGCATTAGCAGGGCTGCTTCTCGATACTTTGAGGACAGGAAAGATTTTATTCATAGATGAACTTGATGCCCGACTACATCCGTTGATTACTCGTGAATTAATCTGCTTATTCAATTCTAACGAGACTAATCCCCACAACGCACAGCTTATATTCACGACACATGACACAAATCTGCTTAGCAGCAAGACTTTTCGCCGAGATCAAATATGGTTTACCGAGAAAGACAATAAGGGCGCTACTGATTTGTACTCTTTAGTAGAGTATAAAGTAGGAAAAAATGCCTCATTTGAACACGATTACATCATCGGAAAGTATGGTGCTATCCCTTTTGTTGGTAATTTCAAAGAACTTCTAGGTGAACTCTATGCCTAAAAAAAGTTCGTCCAGAAGAACTATTGATTACTCTAAAAGAAAAGTTAAAAATAGAAGATGGTTTTTAATCGTGTGCGAAGGTGAAAAAACAGAACCCAACTATTTTAGAAGTTTCGCGGTAGACACAAAGGTAATCAAGCTTGATATCAAGGGAGAAGGGAAAAACACGAGGAGTTTAGTAGAAAAAGCTATTGAGTTAAAAAATGACTCAGAATACGACGAAAGCGATCGATTTTGGTGTGTCTTCGATCGCGATATTAACGGTAAAAATTCTAACGACGCGCAAAATTTTAATGCAGCTATGACTCTTGCAAAAAATAACGGCATTAAAGTAGCGTACTCCAATGATGCTTTTGAACTTTGGTATTTACTACACTTCCATTTTTATAATACTGGAATTTCTCGCAAGGATTATCAAAATATGTTGACGAAGTTGCTCGGATACGAGTATCAGAAAAACAGTGAAACGATTTATGAGGAACTGAAAAACAAACAACAGGATGCGATTAAACACGCAAAACGGCTTTTAATGGAATACGATCGCCCTAATCCTGAAAGTGATAATCCTTCAACAACAGTGCATCTGCTAGTGGAAGAACTTAATAGTTTTATTCCTAAGAGTTGATGAATTTTGACACGATATACCTTAAATATACTTGGTATTAGCACAATTTGACTTCTTCCCATGAGTCTGTGTATCCCATACGCGAGATAAAATTTATCTGATCGGGCTAACCCAATGGTGTTGTGATACGATCGAGCAAGATTAATCATGCAGAATACCAAAAATGACTGTTCATTTTTAAGTAACTTTAGGAGTTGAATCAAAAATGGCTAAACAATCTCTCTCATTTATGCCGATCGCAATTTCGATGTTAGCCGCCATTAGTTATCCGACAACCAATGCAGCCGCTACCGCCGAAGTATCGCCATTACAGCCAACAGCATCAGCCATAACCGTCGCACAGAAGCCCACTCCCAGCGACACGAATAAAAAGCTTCCTGACGTGCCGGCAAAGCTACAAGTGCCTGCTGGTAATGCTTTAATCTCCGAAGTGTCAGCCAAAGGCGTGCAAATTTACGTGTGTCAACCCAAAACTGGCGATCGCACTCAATTTGAATGGACATTAAAAGCACCGGAAGCTGATTTATTTAATGCAAGTGGCGCATTAGTTGGCAAACATTACGGTGGCCCAACTTGGGAGTATACTAAAGACAAGAGTAAAGTCGTTGGCGAAGTAAAAGAACGTGTAGATTCGCCCGATCGCACTACGATTCCTTGGGTGCTACTAAGTGCCAAAAGCAATGAAGGTAACGGTTTATTTAGCAAAGTTACCTATATCCAGCGCGTCAATACTAAAGGTGGCAAAGCCCCAGCTACCGGATGCGATTCCTCAAAACAAAATAGCACTACCCGCGTGGATTACACAGCAGATTACTACTTCTTTGCTGCCAATAAGTAATACGCTTGTTAAAAGGTTTTGCGGCAAAAGAAGCGTTTGGTTTATTTGCACGAATCCTTGAATAACCCAGGTGCGTCGCTATGAGATTGTTGATATGTAGTTAGGAATTTTTCATGGCGACACACCCTACGACTTCTATCTTCTGCTACAAAAGTTGTTTGTAAAAGTCCAATAACTGCTCAGCTAAGGCTTGATTTGTATAACTTGTCATAACTTTATGATAACCCCGATCGCCCAAATCAACAGCAAAATCCCGCGCTTCCATCAATTGCTGCAAACAATCGCGCAAAATCCCTGCATTTCCCTCTGGGAAGACTAACCCCGCATCGCCGATAACGTGGGGAATTTCGCCGCAATCGGAACCGATAACCGGGATTTTACAAGCCATCGCTTCAATTAAAACATGACCGAATTGTTCTTTCCAGCCCACGGTAGTCAAAGTTTTGAATTTATAGCTGGTTTGCGAGGGCAATACCAAACAGTTCATTAAGTTAATGTAAGGTGGAATTTCTTCATGGGAAACGCTTTCTACCCAGATTATTCGATCGCTGATGCCCCATTCTCTACATTTTTCTTCCAAGTGCGATCGCAATTTTCCTTGTCCTACTAACAACCACTTCCAAGAAAGTTGTTTCAATCCTGCTAATGCTTCAGCTAAAGTTAGCAGTCCTTTTTCTTCGACAAATCGCCCTACAAATCCTACCACAAAATCTGTTGGTTTAATGCCAAATTTTCTAGATAACTCAATATCTTTAGCAGCAGGCACAAACAATTTTTCATCTACTCCAAGTTGGGGCATTACTGCCATTGCACCTGTGTAGCCCCGCTGGTGCAAAATTTTAGAGCCATCTAAATTGCCGGCAATAATTCCGTCGGTATTCTGAAGATTGCAATTTTCTAATAGGGAAATAGGCCATTTCAATTCATAGGATAGATTCCACCAGGTAAATAATATATTTTTGGCTTGGAGTTTGAGTAATTTATTGAGTATAATTAATTGGCTGTAGGCTAGGGATTTTGAACCTTGTTCGACTTGGATAATCTGCGGTTTGAATTTCTGTAAAAGTCTAATTATATCTGTACCAAATGTTAGCAAGCCTTGATTGTTTTGACTAAAATTGGAGATGGGAACTATTTTAAATGAGTCTTCTTGATAAAATTCGGTTTCGATGATTTTATTTTGTACGCCTCCGGGTTTCCAGCGTCGTGGCACTACAATTGTTACTTCAATATCGGGTTCTAGGTTGGCTAATATTTTGAATTTTTCCCGATTTATGTCAACTATATAGGTGTGGCTGGCAACGAGGATTCTCATTTATTGGGAATGGGGAATGGGGCATTGGGAATGGGGCATTGGGAATGGGGCATTGGGCATCGGGCATCGGGCATTGCGAATTAATTCATAAATTATTTAGGGTTGATTTTGTCTTGATTTGTGTAAATTTGTCCGTCATTCCAGAGCGATTTGATGAGTGTTATGAGGGCACTGATAAAACCGAGGATATAAAAAGCAAATCTAGTGATAATTTTTAGGGGCGATCGGCTTTTATGACAAGGTGGATGCCCCAAAACGTGGCAGTCAAAGAGTTTGGCAAAAAATCGCAGGCATTGAAAGACGGTTAAATTTTTCAATCCCATCAGGAAGTGGTTGTGATAAAATGTGGTTTGATATTCGATCGATCGCGTGCTGACATCGTGACATCCGCCGCTTTCTTCGCCCAAGTGAACTAAACAAGCACTGGGATCGTACCAAATTTTCATGCCAGTCGATCGCAATCTCAAACAAAAATCCGACTCCTCCCGCACCGCACTCCCTACAAACCGCTCGTCAAACGTCAAACCCCACTCGGCAAAAACCTGACGGCGAAACGACATATTGCAGCCTCTAGCCGAGAGTACCTGCTGCGGTTTGACTGTATGCACCAAATCGATAAAATACCAAGCAATGCCCGGATCCATGGCTTCTGGGGGCAAAAAGTCGATCGCCAAATCGCCTCCAGAATTACCCAGTTTCATTCTGTCAAAAACCCTGCCCGCCACACATCCCACATCCGGTTTTGCTAAATAATTATCAGCATGAGCGGCTAAAAAACCATCCGGCAATTGTACATCATCATCAATAAATAAAATAATCTCTCCCACAGCGCGCCGCACAGCATAATTTCGAGCTCCCGGTAAACTCGCCCAATCTACCGGAAACCACCGAATTTTCCCCGCAGTTGCCAATTCCTCTAAATAAACTTGAGTTTCCGATTCGTGAGTGCGAGTTTGATCGATTACCAGCACTTCAAAATTCGGGTAATTTTGCCGAATCGCGTCAGCCAATGTCTCTCGCAGGGGTTGCTCGCGGTTGTAGGTAGGTATCACAACAGAAATCATCATTCGCAGTTGCCACTTTAATTATTTCTCTAAACGCCAAAGCCACACATCGCCCGGTGGGTAAATTGGTGTAATTTTATATTTTTGCACTTGTTCTAATTCAAATCGCAATAGCTCGGTGCTTCTGTAGAGAAATACATCGCTAAAACCATCAGGAATTTTAACTTGCTCGGGTTTCACTGCTAGCAAAAGCTCTACTTGCGGCTTCAGCAAATAGCTGACAGACAGTATTTTTCCGGTGAGGTTGTTGCCTCCGTGACAAATCACTAAAGGTTTTTGGGCTTGATTGACAATCGCCGCTACTGCGGGATTGTATTTAGTGCTAGAAGGATACTTGTTCCACCAAAGTTGTGACTGTGAGCTGACGGCACAAGAAACTATTTCACTCGATATTAGGGCTATTAAACCGAGCTGCCAGAGTTTTTGTCGTGGATTGTTGGCGGTGGTAATTTTAGCGCTAAAGAGGTAGGCAACAGCTAGCTGGATTCCTAAAAGATAGGGAACTAGATAGCGATCGGCAATGCCTCCCACTGCTATCAATACTATCGCTGTAATTCCGATCGCTGTCAAGACCAACAGCCAAACTCGTTTGGGAGTTGAGTAGCAAAGCAAGTAGATTGAATGTGCGATCGCTAATATTAATATAACTGCTACAATCAGTCTGATTGAATCAGTAGTATTGCTCGAACCTAATTTGATGATTCCACCCGCCCAATGGGTGTCAATAAAAGTTCTACAGGTGATAATAATCAAAGGTTTAAGTGAAGATAGGGCCGAAAGAGAAAGATGGGGTAAACCTACTGTTGCAGCGATTCTGGGCGAGTTATCAACTAATACGAAAATCCAAGGAGCGAAAATGAGTGTTGCTGCCGCTGAAGCTAGTAAATAAGCAATTAATGTTTGGCGAACACGCCAATTTTCAGTGATAATTACGTAGATACCGTGGGCTAATATTACTATAAAAAATAATAAACTACAATACAGTCCTACAGTTAGGGCGATCGCATAAATCAACCAAACGCCTTTGCTCAATTTCGATGTAGATTTAAATGTAGATTTAAATGTAGATTTAAATGTGGCGGTAGATTTTTGTAGGGCGATCCTCTTCGTTGGCGCAGCCCCCGTAGGGGCGGGCTTCGCTAACGCCCGCAGCAGAATGGCATTCGACAGCAAGACGAGGACAGCAAACATCATGTACGGCCTTGCCTCTTGCGCGTACAAGACGTGAAAAGGCGACACAGCCATGATTGTCACAGCCATCCATCCCGCACGTGCAGAGCGAAATAATTCCCAGCACAGCCAATAAACGCTCGGAAAAATCAACAAACTCATCCAAGCTGAAAGACTTCTGACAGTTGCCACTTCCGGGCCGAACCACTGCACCCAAAATCGGGCTAAAATAAAATATAGCGGCGGTAGTTGAGGTTCTTCTGTAGCTAAACCTTTAACTGTATCCAACCAACTTTTTTCGGGATTTATCTGCTGGTATTTCCGCTGCAAATCTTGAACGGTAATTGTTTTTCCTTGAAAATCTTGCTGTACCATTTCCGTCCAGGTGTAGCCAGAAATTCGCAGCGAGGTGATAGATTCGTCGAAGGAGTAGACTTTGCGATCGAGGTTTGTAAATCTAAAAAATATCCCCGTTATTAATATGACGACAATTAAAATTTTTAACCAAGTTTGGTGTAACCGCCCATTTTTAATTGATTTGCTGTTCATAAAATCAGAAATGGGGAATTGAAGAAAGAAGAAGTTAGTTGTTTAGTCTATAAGTAATAAGGATGAGGGAATAAGCATGAGAAAGTGGTTTCAATATCCCCTATATTTTACTAGAGGATTCTTGCCATTGGTGTCAACTCAATCTCAAGCTTAGTCTTAGCCTAATGTCGATCGCCGAGAGCTAGATCCCCCCTAACCCTCCGTAGGTACGTTGTTGGGCTTTAGCCCTCTTTAGATATACGCCTAAAGAGGGCTAAAGCCCAACAACGTACCTAGAGAGATACACAGGATTTCAGACTCAAGTTGACACTTCCCTCTTCCTTCTTCCTTCTTCCAACTGTCAACTGTCAACTGTCAACTGTCAACTGTTAGATAGCGATGTGTTGCTGAACGGCTAAGACTAAATTTTCAGTCCAGAAGTTAGCTAAGTCGGCGCTGGCAGCTTCCACCATAACTCGGATTAGCGGTTCAGTGCCAGAAGCGCGAACCAAAATCCGTCCCTGTTCTCCCATTGCAGTTTTAGCGCGATCGATCGCCTTTTGCATGGGTTCGCACTCGTGCCATCTTAAGCGTTTTTCGCGATCGTCCACCCGCACATTTACCAACAACTGCGGATATGTTTGGAAACTGTCACTTACCAATTGTGACAAAGATTCCCCTGACTCACGCACCAGCGAAGCTATATGCAAAGCTGTCAACAAACCATCGCCACTAATACCGAAATGCGGACAAAGAATGTGCCCCGACTGTTCGCCGCCCAACATCGCACCCGTGCGCTGCATTTCAGCGTGAACGTGCTGATCTCCGACGTTTGTTCTAGTTAGTTTGCCCCCCAATTCTTCCCAAGCTCGCTCGAAGCCCAGGTTAGCCATTACAGTAGAAATAATTAAATTATCCGGTAACTGTTCGGAGGCGCGCAATTGCTGGCCCCACAGATAAAGAATGTAATCGCCGTCAATCGATCGCCCTTTGTTGTCAACACCCAAAACTCGATCGGCATCACCGTCAAAAGCAAATCCCAAATCAGCCTGGTGTTCCAAAACCGCCGCTTGCAAACTGTCGAGATGAGTAGAACCGCAGTTAACATTAATGCGAGATCCATCAGGAGAATTGTGCAAACAGATCACATCCGCCCCCATTTGCTCAAACACCGCCGGCGCCAAACCAGCAGCAGCCCCCCAAGCCAAATCCAAAACCACCCGCATTCCCCGCAAATTCATCTGTTGCAGCGAATCTGAGAGAGAATCAGCATAATCTTTAATCAACTCCGGGCGGTGGTAGTGATGCCCCAAAGCCAAGCTAGCAACCGCAACCTTAGCCCCTCGGATTCCCGCTTCGATTTGTTCCTGCAAATGCTGAGACAGCTTTGACCCGTTGGGGCCGAAAAACTTAATCCCATTGTCTTCTGGGGGATTGTGGCTAGCCGAAATCATCACTCCGCCCACAGACTGCGAAATGCTTGCCAGATAAGCAACGCAGGGAGTGGGACACAAGCCCAAATTCCACACTTCCAAACCGGCGGCTGTCAAACCAGCCGACAGTGACATTGCCAGCATATCGCTGGAATTTCTGCTGTCTTGTCCCAAAATCACAGGGCCCTGGTTGGGGGCATTTTGGCGTAGAACTTGCCCAGCCCAGAATCCAACTTGCAGCGCTAGGGGTGCAGTCAGCAATTCTCCAACTTTCCCGCGAATTCCGTCGGTGCCGAAAAGTTTTGTATTTGGTAGGGAGAGGGTATTTCCCAGCAAAATCGTATCGCGTTTGACTGGTTGTACCGAGTTAGTAGCCGAAAACTCGCTGCCGCGATGGCGCGAAGGTGTCTGAACCATATTCACTCCTTTAGGAATATTCACACTCACACTTTGCAGTTCATGTTACAACTGAAAGATCTTTTTTTCAGCGTAAAGTTAATTTATTTCGAGGATTTCTCAGGAAACTTGCTTTGACAGGCTACGGAGCAAGTTTAACTTCTTCAGAAAAATTTGTATGGTATCTAAGGGAAAAACTTTTATGGGGCGCGCCAAGAGGATCGTGGCGATCGCTCTTGGGGACGCTTCCACACGGATTTGAGACGATCCTGATGCCCTTTGAGTCGGATAAATTCGGGGGAAGAGAGGATTTTCGATTTTCGATTTGGGATTGATTCCACGGATAAATCACGTGGCGGGTACCACCTGTGAAATTCGCTTGTCAGCAACTGCGGGTATAGAAGGTTAATGCTGTGTTGCCATATACTTTTTGGCGGCAAATTTCTAGGCCGGGTATCGGTTGGGTCGATCGCTCCGGGCTGTGTTCGATCGCGATTTCGCCATCAGGTGCTAGCATTTCTTGGCTGGCGATCGCGTTCAACACAGGTTCGTACAAGTCGCTGGCGTAGGGCGGATCGAAATAAATGCGATCGAATTGCTGTGGTGATAGTGAGGCTAATTTGGCGATCGCATTTCCCCGCAGAATTTGGAACGTTTGCGAAGAGTCTGCTACTTGCTCCCAATTTTCGCGGATAATCGCACAAGCATTTGCCGACTGTTCGATGCCGGTGACACTCAAAGCCCCGCGACACAAGGCTTCTGCACCCATCGAACCGCTGCCGGTACAGATATCGAGCCATTTGCAATCTGCGATCGACCCTTGCCAAATATTAAATAAAGCCTCTCTCACTCGCGCCAGAGTCGGGCGAGTTGCCAGTCCCGGCAGAGTTTTTATTTGGCGGTTTCCGTAGATTCTGATACTCATAAGAAGAAGGAAGAAGGAAGAAGGAAGAAGGAAGAAGGAAGAAGGAAGAAGGAATAAAGTATTTGTAGGGTGCGTAGCCATTAAAACTCCCTAAATTCAATGAACAATCTCATAGCGACGCACCTTACACTTCGGGCTAGTGGAAACAAACTACCAACTCGGTTAGTACCACTAATTTTTATAAATTATATTATAATTTGACCAAAAATGGAATTTGGAGCCGACAAAGCAGCTCCATTCTTTTGGAAAAATCGTATCATTTAAAACCCAGACTTAACAGTATTTTCTGCTTGATTAGATTCAGGTACTGGTGTCTGGGCTTGTTTGACACATAATACAGCATTGCTGACTACCAGTGATACTAACACCACTTTAACAGGAAACGAAACAGGAGGAGTATTCATAAATTTATAATTGGTAATTAGTAATTAGTAATTGGGAATTGGGAATTGGTAATTGGGAATTAGTAATTAGTAATTGGTAATTGGGAATTGGGAATTGGTAATTGGTGGGAATTGGGAATTGGGAATTGGGAATTGGGAATTGGGAATTGGGAATTGGGAATTGGGAATTGGGAATTGGGAATTGGGAATTGGGAATTGGGAATTAGTAATTAGTAATTGGTAATTGGTAATTGATTCCGAAGTTTGGGCAACCACCGAGGATTGCCCTAGGGAATAACAACTATCAAAAGTTGTTGATAATCATCGGTTGGGTTTGCCGCGCCGGAGGAGATGCCGGTACAGGAGCAGGATAAGGTTGTGGATAAACCGGATAACCTGGTTGCGGATATCCAGGTGCAGGTGGATATGTTGGTTGTTGATAAATTGGCTGTTGATTGGGTTGTCCGGGATATTGAGGTACAACATTAGGTTGTCCGGGATATTGAGGTGCAGCATTTCCGGGAAAACTTTCAGGAGAACCAGCAGTTCCTTGGGGAAATTGCTGTTGATTTTCTGGGAGATTTTGAGGATAAGATGGAATTCCCAAGATGCCTTCAACAGCGCGGCGGAGAATTGGTCTCAGGGGAATTGCTAAACTCATTTCGGCGCTTGAGCCGATCGCCATTACAGACAGCGTTCCGACAATAGCTAGTTTTCCGAATCCTTTTTGCAGTTGGTGTTGAAAAATCATGGTTTGTCTTCCTTGTCAAGTGATTTTAGATTTTGGATTTTAGATTTTAGATTGAATTCATAGATGAGTATGGGTATTCAACTAAAATCTAAAAGTTAAAGTGTTGGTGAATAGATAGATGCAGCCGAGAACTAAGGCATGGGGCGAGAATTGGGTGCGTTGCCGTATTGATTCCGGTTTTTTTGTTTGTGGTTGTTTGTGGCTGCTTGCTTAACTGTTGATACTTTCCCACAAGCCAAAAGCAAGGGCTACGGAAGAATCGGGAGTTAAGCAAGGAGTTAAGAATCTCGATAAATACCGAAACTTAGGATTTATTTCATCGCACCCAAAACGAGACATCGCGGCGGCCGTTAACAGAAGTTCCAAACTGGGTAACGTTGACATTGTTGCAGTTGAATTCCCCGAACAAACCGCGATTTCCTTGGTTGCTACCTCGAACGGCGATTGTCCCGTTACCGTTAACTCTTTCAACTACTCCAATGTGTCCGTGAGTGCGATCGGCACCGGGGAATGAAGACTGCATAACAACGACTGCACCGGGTTGAGGCCCAACTTGACGGAAGCCGTTACGTTGCAACACTGAACCGTAATCTTTGGCACTCCAAACATAGGGAGGACGCAGTTGAAAACGATTGTTTGCGTAGTGTACGCACTGGCAAAATTGCGCGGCTGCGGCTGGTTTGATATTGGATAAACTCGCAGTTACGACTGTGCTAGCGGCGGCGAAAGCAGTTAACAAAGCTAGAGAAATTTTGGAGGAAGAAGTAAATAATTTCATGGTTGATTCCTTGTTTGTTTGCGGTTGTTTGCTTAACTGTTGATACTTTCGCAGAAGCGCCAAAGGATTTCTCGCCAGAAACGGGACTTAAACAAGGAGTTAAGGATGGGTCGAAATATTTTTGTCAAGCCTTTGCTCGGAAAGGGTTTCAGGCGTTATAAAATTTAAAGAGGGCGAGAAAGTTAACTCCGGCTTCTCCTGAGTCGATCGCAAATTCCGATTAATTCCGGCGTACACCCCATCTCTCGCGAGGTTTTCCCTCGCCAACCGCCGTCTCAAGCGGAGTGCGCGTGCTAACAGAGAGCCCGATTTAAAATCTAAAATCTAAAATCTAAAATCTAAAATCCAAATGAATGTACCCAAAGCAAGGCGCGATCGCGGCAGAATACTTACAGACAAAGGATGGAAGAAAATCTGGGACGCGATTTATCTCAAATTTACCGATCGCCCCAGCTTGCAAACCATCTCTGAACAAACCGATCCTGGACTTAATCGAAATTCTCCGTCTTTCGTCTCGACGGATACGGTGTCTAATATATTGAACCGGCGAGCCCCCGCTGACACAGCCAAAATGGAGAGTTTGTTTGCGAGTTTTGGACTGCGACTCGAATCTGACGATCGCACTTCCGGGGATATTTCCGGTAATCTCGCGCCCGCGCCCACTCCTCAAACCCGGCAAAATTGCAGCGAATTGCCGGATATTTCGGGGTTTTTCGGTCGCCGCGAAGAACTGGGTTTCTTGAAAAACTGGATTTCGGGCGATCGCTGTCGGTTAGTTGCGATCTTCGGGATGGGCGGAATTGGTAAAACTGCACTTTGCGCGCAATTAGCCAAGCAAATTCAAAACGAGTTTGAATTTGTCATCTGGCGGAGTTTGTCGAATCAGCCGAGTTGTCAAGATTTGGCGATCGGCTTAATTCAATTTATCTGCGACTGTCAGGGCAAAAAATTGCCAGAAAACCTCAGTGACGGCATTTCCGTTCTGATTGAATATTTGCAAGCGCACCGCTGTTTAATCGTGCTTGACGGCGTGGAAACGATCTTAGATACGGGCGGTTTTGCTGGCAAATATCGATCGGGCTACGAAGATTACGAAAGGCTGTTCAGACAAATAGGAGAATCCAACCATCAAAGCTGTTTATTGCTTACCAGTTCGGAAAAATCTAGAGACATAGCTATGTTGGAAGGTCAAACTCGTCCCGTTCGATCTTATAAACTCACAGGTTTAGACAATATGGCCGCGCGGGAAATCCTGCAAGAAAGAGGTTTGACTCAAGAAAAACAATGGGATGAATTGATTGACTGTTATGCCGCTCATCCTTTAGCCCTGAGGATTGTTTCAGCAATGATTTTAGAGTTATTTAATGGTAAAAGTTCAGAGTTTATCAGAGAAAATACCGTATTTTTAGGTCAAATTAACCATATTTTATCGCAGCAATTTCAGCGACTTTCGGTATTAGAAAAAGATGTAATCAAGCAGTTGGCTACGGCGGGAGCACCAATGGATCTAGCTCAATTGCGCGGCGGACTTTCTGAACCGGTTAAAACATCGAATTTGATGGAAGCGCTGGAATCTCTGGGATGGCGATCGCTAATTGAGAAAATCACAGTCAGCGGCAATGTCGCTTTCACGTTACAGCCGGTGGTGAGGAAATATGCGATCGAGCGATAGGTATTAGCTGGTACGATATGCTGCGAGATCGTAATTTTAGGATTGGGATAGCGATCGCAAATCATTAAGGATTGCTATACACCTTTTGAAAAAAAAGCAGGTACGTAGTTGCGCTTAAGCGCTCTTTCGGCAAATATTAAAATTAATTGAGGTATGAGGTATGTAGTTGCGCTTCAGCGCTCTTTCGGCAAATATTAAAATTAATTGAGGTATGAGGTATGTAGTTGCNTAATTGAGGTATGAGGTATGTAGTTGCGCTTCAGCGCTCTTTCGGCAAATATTAAAATTAATTGAGGTATGAGGTATGTAGTTGCGCTTCAGCGCTCTTTCCGCAAATCTTAAAATTAATTGAGGTATGAGGTATGAGGTATGTAGTTGCGCTTAAGCGCTCTTTCCGACGTTTGATAGTCAACATATTTTTGACTGTGTTAAGAAGTCCGTAATTTGGGATTTAGCGCTCTTTCCGATATCCCCAAAAGAGCGCTAAAGCGCAACTACGTACCTGGATTTAATAGACATTTTGCAAGATATCTATTACCTAAGCAGCAACTTTTGTTCTCACCAGACTGACAAAATTTGACAGCATATGCAATCCCGTACTCGAAGACTTTTCCGGGTGAAACTGCACCGCCATCAGATTATCTTTAGCGATCGCCGCCGTCACATTTTGACTTCCGTGAGTCACCATAGCCGATCGCACTTTCAAATCAACCGGATCGACATAATAAGAATGCACGAAATAAACCCAAGGATCGGAGGGTAAACCTTCCCACAGCGGTTGATTCGGCTGAGCAAATTCTAATTGATTCCATCCCATGTGCGGAATTGTCAGCCCCGGTTCCGACTGAAACCTGCGGACTTTGCCCGAAATAACGCCCAAGCCTGGTTCTACGCCTTCCTCCGAACTTTCAAACAGGATTTGCAAACCCAAACAAATGCCTAAAAAAGGTTTTCCCGAGGCGATCGCACTTTTTATCGGTTCTATCAAATTGCGCGATCGTAAATTCTGCATTGCCGGATCGAAGGAACCCACTCCCGGCAAAACCACCGCATCAGCCTGCTCGATGATAGCAGGAGAATCCGTAATTTTTGGCACTGCACCCACATTTTCCAAGCCTTTACAGACAGAGTGCAGATTGCCCATGTCATAGTCCACTACTGCGATGACAGACATTGACTTACTTGCCTTATATTATCAATATCGCTATTATTGCATACAATCAGTCATTAGTCAGTTGTTATTAGTTATTGGTTATTGGTTATATGTTGCTGCCAATTCCCAATTCCCAATTCCCAATTCCCAATTCCCAATTCCCAATTCCCAATTCCCAATCATTTATGACAACAAAATTTTTATTAACATCATTTGATACTTGGCTTCCCCATCAGAAATCCAACTCTTCCGACGATTTATTAGCCAAAATTTCCCAAATTCAATCTTTGCCTGATTCGCTAACTTTTTTGAGAAAACTGCCCGTAGATTTTCAGGAAGCGCCGAATTTGGCGATCGCCCAAATCAACCAAATCCAACCCGAAACCATTATCTGCTGCGGCATGGCCGAAAGCCGGGAAAAATTAACCGTAGAATCTTGCGCTTGCTGCGATACAGACATTCTGAAAACAAAAGTCAATCTCGAACCGCTAGTCGCTGATTTATGCACCACAGAAATCAGTTACGAAGCCGGAAAATATGTTTGTGAAGCTCTCTATTACGCAGTTTTAAAACATATTCGCAATGCTCAACTTCCCGCTAAATGTATTTTCGTCCACGTGCCAATTTTAACATTAGAAAATTCTGACAAAATTGTCGGCGATTTTTTATCTATTGTCAATCGCCTAACAATTAACCACTGTCAACTGACAACTGACAACTGACAATTGCCAATTGCCAATTGCCAATTGCCAATTGCCAAGTTGTTAACCGCCGTAATTCCAGCCCGTCGTTTCTAATAGCAACGGATCGCCCTCGCGATGAACACCGGCACCGATAACTTCACCGACATAAACCGTGTGATCTCCGTGTTCCACAGCACCAACAACATTGCACTCAATGTAACCCAGAGTATCCGAAATAATCGGACAACCGGTTTCGGCGCCTAGATAAAATTCTACATCCTCAAATTTATTGCCAACGCGGCGCTGCTGCTTGAAGAATTTCTGGGCTAACTCTTTTTGTCCAGCTTCCAGGAAACTCAAAGCAAACACACCGCTAGCTTTGATCATGGCGTGGGATTTGGAGTCTTGCTTGACGCAGTTGACGACTAAGGGAGGGGTAAAGGAAGATTGCATCACCCAGCTAGCGGTGAAACCGTTGACTTCTTCCCCGTCTTTGACACCGCAAATGTACAATCCGTGAGGGATTTTGCGGAGGAGGGTCTTTTTAGCTTGTTCGTCTAGCACGGGCTTACCTGTCGATCGATAATTCTACACCGCCCAGTTTACCAATGTCCCGTCCACAAACCCAACTGTCTTAAGGGCGATGCGCCACACGGAGAATCTTGAGATTGCCAATATTAGTTTTTTCACAACCAAATTTTCTGCTTGCCACAATATTTATTTTTATTAACTTAAATTGAGTTTTTCCGATGTTTTGACAACCAACTATATACTATGTTAAGACTTTAGCTATTAATCTTAGAATCTAAACGCAGTCACTCAATTAGTTAACAAAACCGGAGATAATTCGATGACAGAATCGTTTAAACGGAACTTTGGTTTAGGTCTTGTAGCAGTCAGTATATTATCTCTAATTTGTTTCGGCATAATAGGGATTGGCAGAGATGGCCAGCTCAATGCTGACGGTTCTGTACTTTACGCTGCTGGGCGTGCTTGGCTGAAGGGTTTAAATCCCTACAACCACGATATGCTGACTCAGAGTGTAGCGACAATAAAAGAAATTGACACGCTTCAAGATGCGGCTTTCTTTTATCCTCCTCAATCAGCCGCATTGTTTATGTTTGTCGGTCTTTTCGATTACCCTGTTGCCAAATTCGTTTGGCTATTACTCAACTTGCTGTCAATCGCAGCTATTATTGCGATGACAGTTCGCACCATCAACCAACATCAAAATAACAGTCAAAATCAACTCGGCAGTTTGGTGATGGCTGCGATGATTATCGGCAACCCATTCACTGCCCACGTTGTGTGGATGGGTCAAACTTCTTTGATGGCTTTTGCCGGGACAATGGCTGCTTGGTTCTTCAGCCAACGGCAAAAATTTGTATTGGCAGGTATCTGTTTGGGTATAGCCAGTTTTAAGCCGCAACTATGCTTATTGCTGGGTATTTGGTTTTTGCTAGAACGGAACTGGAAAATATTAGCTGTAGCCTTGGCAACGGTTATAATTATGAGCGCTTACCCATTGGTGCTGTACGGCGGGCCAGTTGGGATGCTGGCAGCATGGCATCAAGGAATTCTAGACAGCTATAGTTCTTTGCCTTTCAATCAACCGGGGTTTCAAGATAAAGTTGGTATGGAAAGTCTTTTCGCTTCTTTAGGCTTGAAGGTACCGGCTATCAAGATTGTGGCAGTAATTTTAGCGGTTGTGCTGTGGGTGTTTCGCAATAGAATTAATCGCGAAGATGTGTTGGCTCTGCTGATGGGTATATCCTTCACCTTTCTGGGATATACTCACGTTTACGATTATGTAGGTTTGTTCCCGATTCTGACTTCGCTGTGGCTGTATTGCAGCAATAACCGCAAAGCTTTGCTCGGCAGTATTGCCTTAGTTTTTCTGCTCTTTTTTCCGAGACGGATATTTTTAGCAGCGGGTTTGCCTTTTTTGATTCACTGGAGAACAATTGTTGTTTTAATTCTAGTAGTTGGTGTTGTTCTATTCAGCATGAAATCTAAATCGAGTGAGGGATTGCAACAAGAAATTGCTTGATTTTGGGTCGAGTTACCAGTGACGATATTTTTAACTGTCCACTGGCGACTCCCTTGCTCAAAACTCTCAAACAACTCCGTGCTTTTTAAACCAATCTTGCAGCTTTTTCCAAGCATCATTGGCTTCTTTTTCCCGATAAGTGGGGCGATAGTCGGCGTTAAAACCGTGGGGTGTATCTGGATAAAGCACAATTTCGGAACCGCTGGTACCAGTTTTGAGAAGTTGTTGCATTTTCTCGACTGTATCGTTGGGAATTAAGTCATCTTTGCCACCGTAAAGCCCCAATACTGGCACTTTCAAAGTTGCTGCAAGGTCGATCGGCTGTTTGGGAGTCAAAGGCGTAGAATCGCTAGCCAAACGCCCGTACCAAGCCGCGCCAGCCTTGACTTTCGGGTTGTGGGCTGCGTACAGCCACACAATTCTGCCACCCCAGCAAAATCCGGTAATCCCTAACTTATCAATATTGCCCTTGGCTGACTTTTGCGCCCAATCGACGGTAGCATCTAAATCGGACATGACTTGAGCGTCGGGAACTTTCGAGACAACTTTACTGACAATTTCTTGAATGTCGGTGATTTTAGAAACATCACCTTGACGGGCAAACATCTCTGGGGCGATCGCCAAATAACCTAATTTAGCAAAACGGCGGCAAATATCTTGGATGTGCGCGTGAACCCCGAAGATTTCTTGAATCACTAAAATGACTGGAAAATTGCTACCGCTGGCCGGCATTGCCCTGTATGCTGGAATCTGCCCGTCTTTCACGGGGATTTTAACTTCACCTGCAACTAAATTCGTTGCATCTGTGGTAATAGTTGCCAAAGAAATAGGATGAACTGCTAATGCAAATCCGGCGGTTAATGCGGTGACAGTGATAAATTGTCTGCGAGTTAAATCTTTCATTGGTAATGGGGAATAGGGAATAGGGAATAGGGCATTGGGCATTGGGAATGGGGCATTGGGCATTGGGAATGGGGCATTGGTTATTGGGAAGAAGGCCCGCGCCGGGCATTGGGCATTGGGTATAGGGCATTGGGTATAGGGAATAGGAACCAACCAATAACAAATAACCAATAACAAATAACCAATAACAAATAACCAATAACAAATAACCAATAACTACTGACGAAATAGCCGATCGTGCTCTGGATGGTACAAGCGCGATCGCCCTTGGGCCTCTTTTCCCAAAGCCGGACTAATCACATACATCGTCGTTCTGATCAAATTATGTTCGCGAGTGGCGATCGCCATTTTGTCAAGAGGAACCAGCACAATCTTCTCATCAGGCCAGCCCAACCGATAACAAATCGCCACAGGCAAATCAGACGGGTAATATTCCATCAACTTAGCTTGAGCTTGTTCGACATGGCGCGCGCTCAAATACAGACACAAACTCGCTTGATGAGCCGCCAAACCAGCTAATTCTTCACGTTCTGGTACTTCAGTTCTGCCGCTAATTCTGGTCAAAATAATTGTCTGCACAACTCCGGGAACTGTCAACTCAATTTTAAGTTTAGCCGCCGCAAGTTGGAAAGCGCTAATTCCCGGAATTACCTCAAAAGCAATTCCCGCTTCAGCCAAAGCGTGCATTTGTTCGCCGACTGCGCCGTAGAGACAGGGATCGCCCGAATGCAGTCGGACGACGCTTTTGCCGGCTCGCACTCGATCCACCATCAAAGGTACAATCTCTTCGAGAGTCTTATCTGCCGTTTGGATAACTTCAGCATCCGCGCGCACCCCCTCTAAAATTTGCTTTGGAACTAGGGAATCGGCAAATAATATGACATCGGCCTGGGCCAGCAATTTTTGAGCCCTAACAGTCAACAAATCCGGGTCTCCGGGGCCTGCACCTACAATGTATACGCCTGGAATTAGGGATTGAATCTCTGTCAAACTCATTGCTGATAAAAAATTTGCGAAATTTACTGGCGTTTCCGGATGCACCTATTTTGGTTGGAAGTAAGGGATGGTAGATGCACCCTGGTTTTGAACCCTAGAGACTAACGTCTCTGGGGTTTTTTATTGATCCTCTGGGGATTTGGGAGCAACCTTTGTGCGATCGCCCGTGGCTGATACAACATCTGGCAAAGGTCGATCGAGCAAATAAAGCCAAGCCAACCCGCCAAAACCTAACACAATCCCAGTCAAACTTACCATCTGCGCCGTCCGCAGCGGCCCGAACATCAAACTATCAGTTCGCAACCCTTCAATCCAGACTCTACCGCAACTGTAAGCTGCGATGTAAACCAAAAACAAAGCACCTGTTTTTAACCTAATTTTGCCCTGCAAATCGCGGAAAAACAAAGTCAGCAGCAACCCAAATACTGTCAAATTCCACAGAGATTCGTAGAGAAAAGTGGGATGGAAGTATTCAAAATTAGCATAGGCGATCGGGCGACTGTTTGCCGGAATATAGAGTTTCCAGGGCAAATCCGTAGGACTGCCAAAAGCTTCGGAATTAAAGAAATTTCCCCAACGTCCGATCGCCTGACCAAGAATTGCCGAAGGTGCGATTAAATCGGCCAATTGCCAAAAAGAAACTCGCTGGATTTTCGCAAAAATCAAAGCTGCGATCGTGCCGCCCAAAATTGCGCCGTGAATGGCAATTCCGCCTTTCCAAATCGCAATAATATCTTCAGGTCTCTGGGCGTATTGCTGCCACTCAAAAGCCACGTAATAAATTCTAGCGCAAGGAATAGCGCCCAGAACCAGCCAAATTGCTAAATCGCCCAGCAATTCCGGGTTAACGCGGCGTTTTTCGGCCAAATATTGGGACAGACTGACCCCAATCAAAACGGCAGAAGCTATCAACAGCCCGTACCAACGAACGGCTACGGGGCCGAGTTGAAAGATAATCGGGCCCGGGGATGTGAATTGAAAACCTAAAGGCAGCGCAAGAATATTTAGCACCATGAAAGTTGAATTATTTTTGGTGGAAAGCTGTCAAATTTGCATACCCTTTCACAAACTACAGAGTTTATTTTAGGTGACTGCGGTCATTTACACGCAATATTTGGGGAATTTCGCCGAAAATTAACTTTGTTGTCGAGATTTCTGTTATTGCAACCTTGTTGACGTGACACGACGGACTCAAAGGCTACACTCAGAATCACAGAATTACCTTGCAATGCCTCCAGGAATATACAGCAGGTTGCAGGTTTAGGAAGTACACCCGCTTATCGAGCAATTCCCGTTGGGACAAGGCACTGCCCTCCATACTGCACTTCATAAACTGGGGATAGGCTGTAAGCATCAGTCGGGCTTGACATAAAAAAACTATGGGTGTTAGTATGCACTAATCAAAAAAATAATATTCTTTAAAAAAAGATTATGGTAAAATCCAAATTTTACATTCCTTCCTTGGACGGAATTAGGACGATTGCTTTTTTCATTGTCTTTTTATCTCATGCAGGGGGCGAGAATATTTTCCCTGGGGCCTTTGGTGTAACAGTGTTTTTCTTTTTAAGTGGATATTTGATCACAACTTTGCTGAGACGTGAATATGAACAAAACCAATTCATTAATTTAAAACATTTTTATTTACGACGTATTCTGCGAATTTTGCCTGGGTTTTATGTAATTTTATTCCTAGCATCTATCTTGACCTGGATAGGTGTACTTGAAGGAGAAATACAACTACCAGCTTTTTTAAGCCAGGCTCTCCATTATTATAACTATTATGTAACTTTTTTTGGTGGTTCCGGAGTAGCTCCTGGTACTCAGGTATATTGGTCTCTGGCGGTGGAGGAACACTTCTACTGTCTTTTCCCTTTTCTCTACATAAGTTTACTCAAAATGCGTGTGAGTCCCCAAAGGCAAATGTTAATTATTTGGGGGATTTGCTTAGCTATTCTAATTTGGAGATGTGTTCTAGTGTTTGGCAGGGGAGCAGATGAAAATAGCATCATTTTTTTATCAGATACGAGAATAGATAGTATATTGTTTGGCTGTGCATTAGCGGTCAATGGCAACCCAGTATTAGATGCTCCCTATGGCTCTGATAGACTGTGGAAGTATTTCGTACTACCAGCCGGAATTACTGTAATTATTTTATCGTTTATATGTGATTCTAGTGAATTTGAAAGTACAGTGCGTTACACTATTCAAGGTATTGCACTACATGGTCTTTTTATGGCTGCTATCCGTTTTCCCGATTGGGGAGTATTTCAAATTCTCAATTGGAATTGGATGCGGTTTATCGGTTTGCTTTCATACTCGCTTTATTTAGTACACCATACTGTAATTAAGGCTGTTTATCTTTATTTACCTCAAGTTTATGTGGTTTTGCAAGGAGCGATAAGTATGCTGATTTCCTTGATATTAGCCTATGCAATATATAGGTATATAGAGATGCCATGCGGAAAGCTACGCAAGCAGTTGTCATCCTCATCAAGTTAAGTGCCACAAAAAATTTACCAAGTCTATTTTCGCCAATTTCGTCACCGATAGGTGGCAGCTTTGGTCGAAAAGTTTTAATATAGAGGGTGGTTTTAAATTTTCTGATGACCTATGTCTCCTACTTCCGTTTCTCAGGTGTACTCTTCTGGTAATTCCAGGGATGCGAATCAGTCTCGCAAGACTGATGCTTTGGCTGTTGAGTCTGGTAAAATTCCGCCGTTGTTGGGCGCGAATTTGGCTGAGTTAACGGAGTGGGTACAGCAGCAGGGACAACCGGCTTATCGCGGGAAACAGTTGTATCAGTGGATTTATGAGAAAGGGGCGCGATCGATCTCTGACATTTCTGTATTCTCGAAACAATGGCGCGAGACTGTTGCTAAAATTCCGATCGGGCGATCGACTATTCATTTGCGATCGGTCGCACCAGACTCCACCGTAAAGTATCTCCTAAAATTAGCAGACGGTCAAATCATTGAAACCGTCGGCATTCCCACCGAAAAACGGCTGACAGTGTGCGTCTCAGCCCAAGTTGGCTGCGCGATGGGCTGCGACTTTTGCGCCACGGGTAAAGGCGGTTTCAAGCGCAACTTAGAAAAACACGAAATCGTCGATCAAGTCTTGACAGTACAGCAAGATTTCGGCCGCCGAGTCAGCCACATCGTATTTATGGGGATGGGCGAACCCCTGCTGAATTTCGATAATGTCGTAGCTGCTGTCAAGTGTTTGAATCAAGACGTAGGAATTGGACAGCGAAACATCACCATTTCCACAGTCGGAATCCGCAATCGCATCACCCAACTAGCTGAACATCAACTGCAAGTTACCCTCGCCGTCAGCCTCCACGCCTCCAATCAAAGACTGCGCGAAGAGTTGATTCCCAGCGCCCACCCTTATCCTTTGGGTGAGTTAATGGCAGAATGCCGCGAATATGTGCGATCGACTGGACGTAGGTTAAGCTTTGAATACGTACTCTTAGCTAATGTGAATGATTTACCGGAACACGCCGCCGAGTTAGCAAGTCAGTTGCGCGGCTTTCAGTGTCACGTCAATTTGATTCCTTACAATCCGATTCAAGAAGCTGAATATCAGCGGCCAACTCCCAATCGAATTAACAATTTTGTGACGGTTTTGAAGGAAAAGAAAATTGCAGTTAGCGTGCGATATTCTCGTGGTTTAGAAGCAGATGCCGCCTGCGGACAATTGCGGGCCTCCGAGGTTTAATAGTAGATTTTTACTGTTAGGTAAAATTGGTTCGTAGTGAGGACTTTAGTCCTCTCTCATTTGATGCGGACTAAAGTCCTCACTACGAACGTTTTTGATTGTGTTTGTGCGAGATGACATGATATTACAACACACTCTACAAGCGTTTAACCAGTATCCACCGCAACTCCAACGGCGGCGTTTCTTGCACCGGAAATAAATCGCGCCCACTCGCCCAACTGACAAACCAAGGCGTCGGCGGCCACGCAGAATCAGGCAAATGTTTTTGTTCGTATTCAATCACCGATTCATCGGCAATAATTTCTAACGGTAAACCCTCGATAGCTGCTTCCAATTCTTGTCTGGTAATTAAATAAGACCAACACAATTCTGACATTTGTTTTGCCATCTCATCTGGTTCATAGCCCTCGACAGCTAAGAAAGTGCTGAACAAGATAAACCCGCCACTTAACACAGCATCGGACATTTTGCCGAGAAATAAGCGGATTTGTTCGGGATAGCGGAAGTGCGAGAGAACTTCGGTAGCAATCGCTAATTTGTACCGATAGGTTTTCATCCTCAATAAAGGATCTAAAACGTCGCCTTGGATGACATGAATCGGCAACTTTTCGGCGGTGGCTGCTGCTGAGAGTTTTTCGGCAAATATCGGCGTTAGCTCGATCGCATCCACGGAATGTCCTAACCTAGCTAAAGGCAGACTATTGCGCCCTGGGCCCGCACCGACATCTAAAATAGCTGCTTTACCCGGTTCCCCTAATTCGGCGACAATTGCCATGACTTTAGCATCGGGATGGCTGCCAAATAAAGGTTCGGGGCGAATATCCGGCCAGGTATGATATTTCTGGGCCATCGATTCGACTTGAATCTTGGTATTCAGAGTAATCCCGCCGCCTAAGCCAGTTTGGGGATTGGCGGGAAAGTATGAGACGATGAGATTAGCGTGGGGAGAATTTTTGAATCCTTCTGTTAAGGCGTTAGCGATTAATGTTCGCAAATTTTCGGTTTGGGCAGCGTCGAGGTTTTGTCCGAGAACTTTTAAGAAGTCTGAGAGTAATTTTAGATAGTCGTCTAGCATTGATGGCAAACAAGGTAGATAAAATTCTCCCTTGATGCCGATGTTCTTTTTGAGTCTTTCTTTGAGAATTAATTTCAGGCTATTAGAATCAGTCAGCGGCGGGCCAGTTTCGGGCGAGTCGCTGACAGGCAATTCTGGGGAAGATGCGGCACTGGTAGGGTTTTTAGTCACAATGTTTTCGATGATAACCGCGCAATTTGCGGAAAAGTGCGATCGACATTACGGACAATCATAACCTCGGTGGTTGCTCTCGGTGGCGAAATTTGGTATAATTGTCTGCTGCCAAGATTCAGACATTAAACAGGAGGTCGATCGGCAATAAGTGCGATCGCGCCTAACATAATTTTATGCTCTTGCACCTGAATTCTCGCGTGCAGCGTTTCTGGCGTATCATCAGGCAATACCGGCACCGCAGCCTGCATTAAAATCGGCCCGCTGTCTACTTCCAAATGAGCGATGTGCACCGTACATCCCGTTATTTTCACCTTAGCGGCGAGTGCTTGCTCAACGGCGCGAATGCCTGGGAAACTCGGCAGCAAACTGGGGTGAATGTTAATAACTTTGTCTGCAAAAGCATCAAGCAAAACTTTGGTAACAATTCGCATCCAACCCGCCATCACCACCCATTCTACATCATGGGATTGAAAAGTTTTAACAATTTTTGTATCTAATTCTTCGCGGCTTTTGCAATCGCGGTGATTGAGCAAAATCGAGGGAATGCCGTATTTTTCCGCTCTGGCGACAGCTTTAGCTTCGGGATTGTTGTAAATTAACACTGGGATTTTAGCGTTGAGTTGTCCCTGTTGGATGGCTTCGGCAATTACCTCGAAGTTGCTACCGCTACCAGAGGCTAAAACTCCTAGTTTTAACGGTGGATGAGTCGGATCGATCGCCGGAAAGCCAATCTCAGGAGAAATCAGGCTGGCAGTGGAATTAGTAGATACTGGGTTAACCGTCATAAGTTATTGGTTATTGGTTATTGGTTATTGGTTATTGGTTATTGGTTGTTGGTTGTTGGTTGTTGGTTGTTGGTTAACTGTCATACCAATTTAATGTGAAGTTGCATAGAATCGGATCCCCCTAAATCCCCCTTAAGAAGGGGGACTTTGAGAAAAATCTTGTCCCCCCCCTTATTAAGGGGGGTTAGGGGGGGATCGGATTTGGGAGCAGCCTCATAAAAAATTGTTATCAACTGTCAACTGTCAACTGTCAACTGTTTAAATAGCCTGAAAAACATTCAATCAGATTCTACAACAATACCATTAAAAAACTCTTCCCTCAGAAGCGAATAAATTTTCAGATCCCAATATCTGCCCTTGACAAATAGCTGCTGTCGCAAAATCCCTTCCAACTGCATCCCCACTTTTTCCATCACCCTCGCCGAAGCAATATTGTTAACTTCACATCTACCCACAATTCGATTTAGCAACATCTCCCGAAAGCCAAATTCAATAATTGCATTGACAGCCTCGCTCATGTATCCTTCTCTCCAATATCTCGCAGAAAGTGCATAGCCAATTTCCGCGCGGCTGTGCGTCATGCTCCATTCCACATATCCGCAAGTCCCGATAAACTTTTTCTCGGCTTTGTGGACAATTCCCCAATCTACAAGCTCTTTTCTTTTGTACATTTTTGTCAGAGACTTAAGAAAGTATTTAGTGTCTTCGATGGAGGTGTGGGTTGACCACATTGTGTATTCGGAGACTTCCGGGTTGGAAGCATACTCAAACATATCGCTGGCATCATTTAAAGTGATTTTTCGGAGCAGGAGCCTTTCAGTTTCTATAATGGGTAAATTTGCTAATATATCGAGCAATTTCATTTTGACATTGACCTATATTGTGAGTCTAAATCAATTGTATAATTTAGGTGAAACAAAAAAATATTACCTGTCCGAAGAGAGGAACGAAGCAATCTTAATCTTGGCGATTGCTTCGTTCCTCTCTTCGGACACTTAAAGACGGTTGTACAATTCATTTAGACGCGCTATATTGTGATACCATTTAAAACTAAAAGCTAAAATTTACAAGCCAATGGTTCCGATAAAATCTGGGCGTTTTAACTGGTTGGACAATGAGTCGATCGCAGCTTGGACATTTCTGGCCCCAGCTTTACTGTTTCTGGGTACTTTTTTGATTTGGCCGATCGCCTATTTATTCTACCTTAGCTTTACCAGAGGCAGCTTTACCCAGTCGGGAGTGCGTTTGATTGGCGCCAATAACTACTCGCGCCTGCTCACAAATCCGGATTTTTGGCAAGTTCTCCAAAACACGATCTATTTTACAACCGCGACAGTCATTCCTAGTTTAATAATTCCGTTGGGTTTGGCAGTTTTGCTAAATCGCTCGTTTGCTTGGCGAGGAGCTCTCCGCACTGCTTATTTTATCCCTTCGATTACCTCTCTAGTGGCTGTTGGCTTGGGTTGGCGGTGGTTGTTTCAGACCGAAGGCCCGGTGAATGATATGCTAAGGGCGATCGGCTTAAATCCAATTCCTTGGCTCAGCAGCACAGTTTGGGCAATGCCAGTCATAATTCTGCTCACTGTTTGGAAACAATTAGGCTTTAATATGGTAGTATTTTTAGCAGGATTGCAAGCAATTCCGGTAAATCGTTACGAAGCAGCAGAATTGGATGGAGCTAATGGTTGGCAGCAATTTTGGCACATCACTTTACCCGGTTTGCGGCCGACTTTAGTATTTGCTACCATTACTACAGCTATTTTTACTCTACGCAGTTTCGAGCAAGTCTATGTCATCACCGGCGGCGGCCCTTTGAACTCTACTAATTTGCTAGTTTATTATATTTACGAGCAAGCTTTTTCCCAATTCGATTTTGGCTATGCAGCCGCAGCAGCAACTTTTCTGATGGCGATAGCTTTGATATTAGTTTATGTTCAGCTTCGAGTTTGGGGCGAAGATTCTTAATGAGCTAGGGACACAGCTATTAGTGTCAAATTAAGAGGGTTCGCATCCCAACTACACACAAAGGTACGTTGTTGGGCTTTAGCCCTCTTTCGACGTATATATAAAGGAGGCTCAAGCCCAACTACACACAAAGGTACGTTGTTGGGCTTTAGCCCTCTTTCGACGTATATATAAAGAGGGCTAAAGCCCAACAACGTACCTAATTTTTATACTCCATTCCCAATTATCAATTATTAATTGTATATTCCATATGATCTGCTGTTTGTGCGGCTTGCGCTGTTCCCAAAAGCTTGCCGACAACGTGCAAAGACATATCAATTCCCGCAGCAATTCCCCCAGATGTAATGATTTTGCCGTTATCGACAAATCGCTGATTTTCAACAACAGTTGTATTCGGAGCTAATTCTCTCAACAAATCCAATGCCCCATGGTGTGTAGTTGCGGCCAAACCTTCCAACAAGCCAGCTTTTGCCAACAGCAGCGAACCCGTACAGACAGAAAGCACTAATTCTGCTGTTTGCGAACAATCTTTTATCCAGTTAATCACGGCTGAATTATCGATTAACTTTCTCGTGCCTAGTCCTCCCGGTACAATTAAAATATCGGGTGGCGGACAATCGGAAAAAGTACAATCGGGATTTACGCTCAAACCGTTGCGGGCGCTTACTGCACCGGGATTTTCGGCTACGGTAGAGACTGCAAAAGGTCGTGAATCCTTATTTAATTCTGATGTCACCGAAAACACTTCAAAAGGCCCGGCAAAGTCCAGTACCTCGACATCATCGAACATGAAAATAACTACGTTCCTAGTTGGCATAACACATACTTCTGATAGAGGTCAAAAATAGCAGCGATTTGTTAGAGTATAAATGCTATGATTTAAATCATTAAAGCTATGCCGAAAAATATTCGCCATCGCGACGCCATAAAAATCGGTTTTTTGTGTCTTGTTTGCGCGTTAGCAATTACTATTTCGCCAATTTTTACCCCGGCTCAATTGACCAGTCAATTAGAGTTTCGGATTACTCAATTAGAAAGTCAAATTGCTGAACTCCGCGGACAAATCAACAGTTTGCAGTCTCAAGGTTCTGGAGTTAATCGGCCTCAGTCTCCGAACCGTCCGAGTTCGAGCCGGACAAATCCTAGAATGCTTTCGGAAGATCCGATGTTTGACAATTTAGCAACTTTGGCAATTGAAACTAAGCAGGATGTGCTCAAAATTCAAGAGCGGTTGTCTAAGTTAGAAGCATCAAGAAATCGTTAGTCATTAGTCAGAAGTGCGAGCGTCCCCGCTCGCGAACAGCAGTCATTAGTCATTAGTCAGAAGTGCGATCGTCCCCGCTCGCGAACAGCAGTCATTAGTCATTAGTCAGAAGTGCGATCGTCCCCGCTCGCGAACAGCAGTCATTAGTCATTATTCATCAGGAAGAAGGAAGAAGGAAATAGTAAGAAGGAAGAGGGAAATATAGCCTTTCTCAAAAAGGTGAGGTATGACTGACAGGTTATATAACCACTGAAACCAAAAGGGCTGAAGCCCAACAACGTACCTCATCTTTCTGAGAACCGCTATAGTAAGAAGGAAAAGGTAAGTAGTAAGAAGGAAAAAGTCTCCCACTCTCCCACTCTCCCACTCTCCCACTCTCCCACTCTTCCCCTCTCCCTCTCCCTCTCTCCGACTTTGAGCTACCCAAAAGCAGGGTCTGCTCAAAGTCAACTTGCAGAACTATTCAATGATATGGAAATAATAGGCTGCAACCAGCAAATTGATACCTAACAGACCCAAAAACCAGGCTGCGCGAAAGGTGTAAGGGAATTTGCCCGTTTTCATCACGGAGTCGGATTTTAATTGGTTCTTTGCTATGTCTGCCATAATTCAAGCTCCTAATTCACAAGTCACTGTATTCACAAATAGCAGAGAGCGTCGCACATGACACAATCTAAGAGTGTTATTTTTTGTAACTAGGACTTGATACCGAGTTGAATTCAGATTGATTTCAATGGCTCTCTCCGGCGTGGTAGGAACTGCGGACTAGGGGCCCCGATCGCACTCGCTCAAACCCCATCTCGCGGGCGATCGACCCGAAACGGTCAAATTCGGCTGGCGTCCAGTATTTGCGGACTGGGAGGTGTTCTAGAGATGGTCTCATGTATTGACCGAGGGTGAGCCGATCGCACTTGGCATCCCGCAAGTCGGCCATCGCTTCCACAATCTCGGTCTCGGTTTCCCCGTGCCCCAACATCAAACCGGATTTGGTGGGAATAGTTGGGTCAAATTCCTTGACGATACGCAGAAGGTCGATCGAGCGATCGTACTTGGCCCCCCTCCGCACCGGCCCTTGCAACCGGCGCACCGTCTCAATATTGTGGTTGTAACAAGCCGGTTTTGCCTCCACCACCGTCCGAATCCGCTCCCGCTGCAACTCATCAAGCCCGGAATTCTCCCCGGGGGCGGGCGCGGGGGCACCGCCCCTACCGATGCCTCCCCAAAAATCCGGCGTTAGTACCTCAACCTCAGTATCGGGGTTTAAGTGCCGGATTTGGGCGATCGTCAACGCAAACCAACCCGCCCCTCCATCCGGCAAATCGTCCCTCGCCACCGAAGTCAGCACCGCATAGCGCAAACCCAATAATTGCACGGCCTGGGCCACCTTTTGCGGTTCCTCGGGATCGAGGGGCATCGGAGAATGACCTTTATCTACTTGACAAAAAGCACAAGCACGGGTGCAAGTCGGCCCCATCAACAAAAAAGTCGCCGTTTTTTGGGCGTAACACTCGCCCCGGTTGGGACATCTGCCTTCCTCGCAAATCGTATGAATTTGCCGCTGTTTGATAATTTTCTGCACTGCGGAAAGTTCGCTAGCTTTGCCAATCGGCCGTCGCAGCCAATCCGGCATCGCCTCGATTTCGCTCCGCATTTGAGCGGCAGTTGCTTTGACAGTAGGAGTTTGAGGAGTTTGGGGCGACATAAAACCTGCATGGCGATCGAGTTAATATATGCGATCGTATCCGAAATCAAAGTCCCTCAACTTGTAGGAATCTGACCCCAAATCAGAATCCGGATCAATTGCAGCTAAACTAAACTCGTTCAGAATTCTAGGTAGAATTCTCTTAGGGATATACTAAAGATTGCAAATCACAAGACCACACGGGAAGCGGCAAACTCAGAGACTTCATTCAGTCCTGAGAGGAAAGCGACTCGGAGGACTTTAGTCCCCGTGGTATGTAGTCTATAGCGCATCACGCGCAAACCTCGGTCTTTCAAGCCGGGGATGAAACGCAGCAGCAGCCGTTTGAAGGCTGCCATTACTCTAGATTAGAATTGAATTGTGCTAAACAAGTAGGCGTATCAACTTGCTGAACCATTCCTAGAACGGTGAAATTCCAGGCAGTAAGACACCCTCAGCATTTTAGACTGGGAAAGACTTGCAGCACAGCCAAGCAACGCAGGATGGGGAACGTACCGAACTGGCTTCGTGTTGAAAAGTGCGAACGAAAGCATAAAGCAAAAAAGTAGACGTAATGCTCATGGCGATCGTGGCGAAAGTCAGTGAGGTTGAACGTGTAGCGGCGATTTGACAGCGCCTTTAAGAACAATCGCCAGGCTGTTTCTTAAGAATCTCCGTTCCACTATAGTCGGAGAGTGTCAAAATCTAGAGGCAAGTAAGTAAATCTGTCTGCGTAACGAACTATCCTAGTACGGAGAAATTCCGGCCACTTAGTAAACGCATTGGGGCGTTAAACAAAAAGAGCAAGTAACAGCAGGATGGGAAGCGTACCGAACTGGCCAAAGTGATAGACCGAGAAAGCATTTGAAAAGGATAACGTAAGCGCGATTGCAGCATCGAAAGATAGTTGTTTTTAGCCAAAGCGAGGCACCTTGACAATGCCTTTGAAATTGGTTTCCGATCTATTCAAAAAATCTCAGTGGCTCTCAATGGCCCTGAGACCCTCAACACTCATTACTGAAGGAGTCAGTCGTGGCTGGTCAAAAAATCTTGGTAATCGATGACAGTAAAGTCATCCGCGTTCGAGTTCGAGAGATGTTACCTCAAGGTAACTTTGAAGTTCTAGAAGCAAAAGACGGCGAAGAAGGACTCAAACTGATCCGTGAAGCCCGACCGAATCTAATTATGTTAGATTTCCTACTGCCCAAAGTCAGTGGTTGGGAAGTGTATCAAAAAGTGCAAGCCCATCCGGTGCTTTGCAAGATACCTTTGGTGATCATGTCGGGGCGCGAAGAAGAGGTGATGGAGAAAATTCCAAAACCCTTCGAGAAGCATTTCTTTGCATTCATCGCTAAACCTTTTGAGAAAAAGCAGCTAACCGAGGCGATCAAATCGGCGATGGTACTGGCTAAAAAGAAACCAGTACCAGAAGCCCCTGCCGCCGCCACTGCTGTACCGAGTTCTGGAGCCGGTGCTGCCGAAATTCAGGTGATGACTAAGCAAATGGCGAAAATGCAAGCGGAAATTGATGCACTCAAAAAACAAATGACTCAGGTGATTACGATCATCAAGCAGATGAAATCGAAATAATTCTGCGGTCTTTTACAGGTACTCGTGCAGAAGACACTCATGTAGAAGGAAACTTCTACACGGTGAAACTTTCTCACTTTATTTCAATGGGTTCCTTCTCTCCGCAGTTTTTTTGCTAAATTTGTCGATCGCGCGCGATAGCCAACCGCCTGCAACCGATTTCTCACAATCTCAGTGGGAAAATCAATTAAAAGTTAAAAATCAAACCAGGGAGGAAATCAATTATTAATCTTTATTAAGATTTTTTAATTGCCGCTCGTGCCACGCTCAACTATCAACTCCTCAGTCTCATTTTTTTGGTTAATGACTAACGACTATTCCGATTTTTTGCCTCAACTGCGTGCCTCAACTGAGCAATTGTTGAAAAGATTAGACTGCTTCGATCGAGCCCAGGTATTAGCGATCGGAGATTTGACCTTGGACGAGTTTCTTACCGGACAAGTAGAGCGAATTTCCCGCGAAGCACCTGTGTTGATTTTGCGCTACGAGAATACTCGGCAATTACCCGGAGGTGGCGCAAATGCTGTCTACAATTTAGCCAAACTGGGAGGCAAAGTAAAAGTTGCTGGTTTGGTAGGAAAAGACGACCAGGGAAAGGCTTTGTGCGGTATTTTTGAGGCGGCGGGAATTGATACGGCTGGGATTTTAATCGATTCGCAGCGTCCAACCGTTACCAAAACTCGCATTTCCGGGCACGCGCGGCAGTCGGTGACTCAACAAATTGTCCGAGTCGATCGCAAATCTGACGAGTTGCCGGATTTAGACTTGCAATTGCAATTAGCAGACTACATCCGGCAGCAAATTCCGACAGTCGATGCCGTGGTTTGTTCCGACTACGGCGACGGAGTTTTGACTCGTTTGGCGATCGAATCGGCAGTGGTTCCCGGCAAAACAATTGTAGACGCTCAAACAAATTTGCAGCGATATTCTGGAGCGATGCTGTTTACTCCGAACTTACCGGAAGCCGAGCAAGCAGTCGGATATGCTATCAAAAACCCTGAAACTTTAATGCAAGCAGGACGCGATTTATTGAACTTAACTCAAGCTCAAAAAATCCTGATTACTCGCGGCGAAGAAGGGATGAGTTTGTTTGAAAGGGTGAAGGTTGAACCAATCAAAAATTCACCCCCTCCAACATCCACTTGTGAAAACGGGGAATTTGCCATTCAAAGCTGGGATATTCCCCCTTTTAACAAGACTGATGTCTTCGATGTAACTGGTGCTGGAGATACAGTCGTAGCAGCAATGACTTTAGCTTTGTGCGTCGGTGCATCCGGTTGGGAAGCAGCAGTTTTGGGCAATTTGGCCGCTAGCATTGTCGTGCGTCAATTCGGTACGGCGACGACGACAGCACAGGAAATGAAAGAAGCTTTGAAAGCAATGGTTTATGAGTAGTTATTAGTTATTGGTTATTGGTTATTGGTTATTAGTTATTAGTTATTAGTAATTGGTAATTGGTGATTGGTAATTAGTCATTTTGTAGGGTGCGTCGCTGTGAATTTTTTGATAGAACAGCAGAGATTTGTGAAGGATCCGCACCTGAATATTATGTGGTGCGGATCCATGAGATTGTCTATCTTCTTTGGGAATTTGTGAAGGATCCGCACCCTACTCACTAATTCCCAATGACCTGTTTGGCCAATGCCCAATTCCCAATTCCCAATAATTACTTACTCTTCTTCAAAATTTGTCCCTTGTCATCAATCATCAAACCAGTATTAGGAAAATCGCTCTTTGTCAAACGGCGAATCAACCCCACAGTCCGAAAATCTTCATCCACTGAGGGAATACCTTGGCTGCTAAGTTCGATGGGGATAATCTTACCAGAAACAAAATCCCCTTTTGGAGTCATTTTTACATCCAAAATCAGAGATTGACCCAGTGCTCCGGCTGTGGACAAAGTGCGATAACCCATGAAATTGCCCAGGGAATACGCGATCAATTTCCCTTTGTAAAGTTCCAAAGCTCTTGTAACGTGGGGGCCGTGTCCCAAAATCAAATCTGCTCCCGCATCAATCATCGTCCGCGAAAACAACACCATATTTCCCCGGTTTTCTCCGTAAAAGAACTCATTTCTATTGTTCACATTCTGAGCTCCGGTTCCTTCAGCTCCAGCATGAACTGAGATGACTACAATATCAGCCTTTTGCCTCGCTTTTTTGACAACTTCTGCCCCCGCTTTCAGTTCCAGCAAGGAATTGTGAACTTCGCCGTAGTTGCTGAAACCGATAAAAGCAACATTGACGCCCTTGACATTTTGATAAACAATTTGATCTCTTTTGCCAACAGCCTTCATGCCGTTGCTGTCGATGTTTTTGATCGTGTCCTTAAATCCCTGCTCGTTAAAATCGTAGGAGTGATTGTTGGCAATATTCAAGATGTCAAAACCAACATCTTTGAAGATTTTGGCATAACTCGGAGGCGTCCTAAAGGCAAACAGCATTCCTCCGCCGCCTCCTTTGGAACTGTAAGGATAATCGGTCATCGTGCTTTCAAAATTGCCAAACAGAATATCGGCTCCTTGTAGGTAGGATTTTACCGATTCAAATAAGCGCTCCTTATTTTCCGGGAGTTTATTGTAGGGGAAATTGGTGCCGGGGATCATGTCGCCAACTGCTTTGATGCTGACTGTTGCGGGCAAATTTGCAGGTATTTTTGCTGCCTGGGATGGTGATTGCGATGCGGGTTTGGCGGCGGATGCTGACGCTGGGATAGATTCCTTGCGGGATGGCTTTGCCGCGCCTACTTTTTGTACCGCAGGCTTTGAGGTGACATGGTTAATTGTAGCGGTGCTTGAGGATTTATTGAATTGAGAACCGAGTACAAAGCCTGCTATCGGTACGAAAATCAGGCTGAGAGTACCGACTGACAGCCAAGATTTTTTAGTTTTACGACGGGCTAAATCTGGTAGCGGTGATGGCTGTTGTTGGCTTTGGTTTGTGGCTTTGGGAGTTGGGATTGTATCTGGCGGCTGTGATGGCTTTTGTTGGCGTTGGTTTGTGGGTTTGGGAGTTGGGATTCTATAGGATTTGCGGGGGGATTTTTCTGGTATTTGAATGGGTGGGGTTGTGATATTTTGAGGTGTTTCTATTTTGGGCAAAATTACAGGAATTGGGGCAGTGGGTACACTGGCGACAGCTACAGGAATTTTGACAGGGGCTACACTCACTGGTGCGGTTACGGTTACGGGTGTGGCTACACTCACTGATGCGGCTGCGGTTGCCGGTGCACAAGAGGAGCGTTGTTTTAATTCTACCGTCTGAGTCCAAGCGGGCAATTGCTCGCCTTCGCGCCGCCCGTACACTGTTAATCCGTAAATGTTATTTGGTTGCAGTCGCTGCAACCCTTTGATTGCGACTCGGAGACAGGCTTCTTCTGCGGGCAATTGTTCTGCTTCCAGCAGGAGGTGCAGGGTTTTATTTTCCAAGCTGCCTTTAGCCGTGACGCCGAAGGTTTGGAGTGCTTGGCCGATCAGAAATGCGATCGCCCTGGCATCGCCTTCTTTTGCTAAATTTAAGATATCTTGTTGGCTCACAAATGCCTCTACTCTCACACGAGAAATTTAGCTCGATCTTATATCAGATTTGCGAAACACGATTAAATGCCGATCGACTGAACTTAACTAACTAGGTACAAATAAACATACTGAAAACATTCGGTGTCGCAGCCCGAAATACACTCAAAAACCAGATTTCTCCTTGCCGCTACAAATCCCCCTTGTCCGAGTACCCGTTAAGATGAATCCCCAGTAATGACTTACGAGTAAACCACCTTCAACGGAATCTGTTCAACGCCCGATCGCGCCAGCAACTCCATTCGCTCGCAAAATCTTTTCCATCCTGAAAAATTTCTCAGCACAATGCACCCAGCAGAGCCGGGAACGTTGGCATCGAAATGGATTCCGAACTCCGATCGAGTTCGCCCGCCGGGAGAGACAACCGGATCGGGGGTGATGTGAAAGAACAGACCCTCTATGCCGCGGGTGTCCGACCAATAAGGCGTTGTAGGAATTTCATAATCGAATCCTTGCGGTATCGGCCCCTTGCCACGCTCCCATTCGTCCCCAGGCTGTTGCCAGCCCGCGCAGCCGGAAGTTGCAAGGTAGTCGATCGGCTTTCCGTCGGGATAAATCAGTTGCAAGTTCCCGTCCAAAAGCTCAGTGGCAGGTTTTAACTGCATTGTAAAAATCAGCTTGTGTGGTGTCATTTGCTTTGAATTTCTATAATGCGATCGCGCAGTGCACCAATCAAATAGTCTGTTTCGCCGATCGTCTCTGTAAATCCCTGTTTTCCCTGCAAATAACCTTTGTCCTCGGACAATTTAGCTATCGCATCAACCAACTCTATTAAAGTTGGATCTGGAACTGCGAGTAAAGCTCTGGCAGTAATTCTTGGCATTCTTAACGCTCTCTCAATCCAGAATTTCCTGCAATCCACTGCTCAACACTATCCAGTCTTTTTTCGTGAAATTCTAGAGTTTTCTCTATTTCTGTCTGATGCTTAGCAACAGCAACCGCCCCTTTTTGGATTTCCGTTAGAGACTTCCAGACTAAGACCATCAACCCAAGAATGCAGCTTACTACAGCCAAATCAATCGTTAGTAAAGTAGAAGTAAAATTCATGGGCTATTGTAAATTTCAAGGGTTAACTGAATTTGCTTGTGCCACGGCGCAGGCTCAAACTTGATCCGATATTCTCCAGTGAGTTCAGGAAGTGAAATTAGCGTAGTTCTATTTAGAGGCACTTGCCAGCGTGACCCTTCAAAGTCAACCTGAGCACTACCATTATTCAATACTTGAGTTAAAGTTCCTCCCAGCCACCAGCGGGGCTTTGCCACCGAAGAACTGGCATAAGCCCTAATGATGTGCTGAGAAAAAGATCCCGGAATCAAAATTCTGCCAATACCTTGTTCTAGCCCTACCGCAGCAGAATGCGTACCGCTGTAAATAACTTCCCAATTAGACTGGTTGTCAAGACTCATTTACTAATCAATTAGAAATTCCTCGACCCCTTTGAAATCGTCTTTGTATCATTCCAATTGCTCGGGCGGTACGTACATATCGCCGTACCGCCATACAAATACTTGTTAGTTAGGGTGTAACTTTAGGTTTTTTCTTCTTGCTTTTTGTTGTAGTTGCAGTAGTTGCTTGTTCGGTTTCTGTGGTAGCAACATCTGGATTTGCTGAGGCTGCTGCAACAGTTGCAGAGGCAATAGGATAAGTCCTTCCGCCTTTAATTGAGAAAAAAGGCTCAATTTCTCCAGCCCCTACCGTTGCAGTAGTTGCAATTTTGGTAGCGGGAATCAGTTCGCCCAAAATATCAGCTATTTCGGCAACTGTCAAAAATGAGGGAAACGTAAAAGATAATTTTCGTTTATTTCCCTTAGTTGTTTTCAAGCCAGTGGTTAAAGAAACTTTTCTTGCGTTAGGACGGCCAAAAGCTAGGTAAACCGCTTTACTTGCTGGAACTGTTACTTCCCCCGTGCTTCCGTCTGCTTTGATATAGCTTCTTGTGTAACCTGCTCTGTCTGTCACATCTTCGGGGCTCGGAGTGTAACTTCTGCTTTTGATGTCAAGAAAATTTGCTACGCGGGGAATGCAACTGCAAGTTGTCCGAAAGTCGTCAGTACCTGTTCCGTCAGCGCCACTTCTGCGATATTTAACTAGAAAGCTATGTCTTGCCATTGATTATTTTTTTAGTTGTTGATTTGATTTCTTTGCCAATAGTTACTTTACCCGTTTGAAGGAATAGAACCATCAAGATCGATCACTACCAGCGAAGTGATTGAAGCAGTTCTTCGGAAAAACAAATGATTGTTTTTGCTGGTTTCTACAGCTCCATTAATTGCTGCCGGATAACCGAGAATTTTCTGCCCCACTTCTTGACTTTCATTCTTGAGTGCAGCCGCAGTTGAACACGCATGCAGCGATTTCATGAAAAATTCACACATCGTAAATTCTTCTGGAAGATTTCCGATTTGTTCCCACCAGGCTTTTAAAGTTTCATCTTCAATGGCTGCAATCATTTCCGCAAGAGTAATGTCGTTCATGTTTTTTGAGAAATTTCAGTTATTTGCTGGGTTATTTTCATTGTAATTATTTGTGTTAATCTGTCAATGCCTAAAACCCTTGTGGCTTGTGGCTTCCAGCTACAAAACATTTTGTACAACCCTAGGGTTGTACAAAATGTTTTATAAATGAATAGCGGTTATTGTAAATTTTTATTGAGCTACCCTAGAACGGGTAAATTGATGGGTTCATTTTCAGGCCACAAATCCATCTCGATCCTCTGCTCGTCCCAGACGCGATCGGACAAATCTTCCCGACCTTGCAAGTCGTCAGAGCGTCGCCGCCACACCAAAACGGCTTTTGACGGGTAAACGATGTAAGGCTGTTCCCTGCGTCGGGCGGTTGGACTTGTGTAGCCCGAGTCGCGAACGCCATTCGGTACAATTTCGGCAGTGGAAAGCGCCAACAACTCTTCGATTTTGTTCAAGCCCTCATTTTCGGTATTGGCGTAAACCTGCATCTGGCGGCCGTTGTTGAGTTGCGCCGTCACCAATTTTTGCCCGCTAGTGTACAGCTTGGCAGCTAGCTTAATTTTGTCCCAAGTCAAGTCGCGCTTAACGTCGGGAATTGTCACCTGTCGCTTGCGAGCTCGTTTGCCGTCCGGCATTACCCAGGGCGGCTGCTGCTTTTCTTTGAATTCAATAATTAGATAGCGTTCTTGAAAGTTCGGCCGCACGTAGTCGTCAACAGGAGTTCCATTGATGAGAACTCCCACGTCACGATTGCCCAGCATCTGGTGAGTTGCTAAGACATTGACCACCGTCGGCCTCATCACGGCTTCAGGGCCAGACAAGACAATGCGTTCGTCGGGAACCGATCTATCTGGAGTAATTTCTATGGTGCGATCAACACCAAGCACCGAATTGTTTGCCACTTTTTGCATTGCCAGCCAAGCATCAATGCCGCCCGCGACGGCATAGCCGGCTTCTATACAGGCCTCCGTTCCTTCTTCCCAAGCTTCCTCAACAAAATTCCTCAAAAAAGTATTGGGGATAGATTCAATTGCATTCTCAATAGCACCTGCAATTGTCCAACTTTCCCCCGTTCCCCATTTATCTATTTTTTCGCTTCCAAAAAAGCCTCTAAGAGCAATTCCCAGGGGGTTTGCTGGATTCTTTAATGCAGCCCTAACGTTTTTGTAGAGCCACAAGAATGAAGCTTGCACCCCCATCCTAAAGCCAGCCTGAATTACCTCACTAGCGGCATCAAGTAGCTCATCTAAAGCTTGCTCGCCAACTTCTTTTAGCAAGTGAGTTGCCAGCGCTTCGTTGAAAGTCATAATGGCCGCAGCCGGAACCAAACCGCAGCCAATCCAGCCGATCGCCCGCCCTACCGCACCGCCCAAGACGCCGCCGAAAGCATTCCACAAGCCCTCAATTTGTTTGTCGATACTTTCGTCGCTAATATTCCAATTGAAATTGGCAATAAATTGAACGCCGCCGACAATCCAACTCCACAGCTTAGTCCAGCTAAATGAAATTAATTGAACAACTCCAGAGACCAAAAAACCGACGAATCGCGTTGCGCCGTCCCAAATAGTTTCTAAAAATCCTTTGTCTTGAGAAGTAGTCGTAGCGCTTGCTGACCAAGAGCGAATAATATTGCCACCAGTCGAAGATTCCCGCATTTTTCGACTAGCCAAATCGCGCAGAACTAAACCAATCTTTTTTATTGCATCAGCCATTTGCTTTCCCTGCCTGACCTATATTGTCGCCAATCTGTCTGATGCGCGGTCTGCGCTCTCTGGATCGACCGTAGGGGGTTTGCGCGTCTTCGATTCCTGTCTCAAAGCCAAATCCATCCTCTACCTGATCGAGGAAGTCTTCCCAATCTTTAGAATGCTTGGGTTTACTCGGATCGTCCTCCTTTGCTAAAGGATTTTCTAGCTTGTCACTTAAGTCAGCGCTACCTTTAATTGATTCCAAAATTTGTGATTTGATATCTTTTTTAGGATCGACTTGCCGCCAATGTACCGCTCTAGTAATTGCTGCTGCCTGCAATAAATCTAATAAGATATCTCGCTGCGTTTCTTTGTTTGTGTACTCAATACCTTTGACGTGGATTATGCTTTCTTTGATGAGTTCATCAATTGACTCGGCTTTTGGGGTAAACGTTGATGGCATTTCAATGTCCGATTCATCATAAGGGAAGTTCATGTATTTTGCGATTGCCATGCTTGCCAAGTAAGCTTTGATTGCTTCTTGCCGACCCATTCCAGACTCGCACAAATTGCGAGTTGATAAAGCCACAAGGGCTGCTACGTTGGCTTGCAGGCTTAGTAGTTGCCCTTCCATTTCGGCTATCGACTCTGCCAAGTTCGGGAATTTAATCTGTTTGCCTTGGTCACCTTCTTTTGTCAAATCGGTATCTTTTACGTCGATTTGAATTTGCCATTGACCCCAGCGTTCGTCATCCCGCTGGAACATCCACATCAAGAGGTCGGCAAAGTCCTCAATTTTCTCTTGAACTGGCTCTGTTGCTGGTTGGCCTTTTTCGACTTCTTGAATAATTGTACTGGGAAGCTCACCGGGAAATTTGTTAACTCCTAATCTTTTGTGAATTTGGCGCAGCAGTTTGATGGAATCGCTACAGCATTCATCCATTTCTTTTCTAGGGGGTTGGTTGGGTGGAGGGGGGGAAGAAGGAGAAGGAGAAGGAGAAGGAGAAGGAGAAGGAGAAGGTAAACTGCAACTAGAATAAATTACAAAATATGTTTGTTTTCGGACAATTCTCATCCACCTATAATCAATTGTCTGGGAATAAAAAATCCCATTGTTTAGAAGATCAAAAATCTTGTCTTCTCTGCCTGATAGCCCCCAAAGAATGCCATCAGGCTGATAAATCCCGTTATTCGGGTTGCTTGTGTTTACGATTTGATTAAATACGCTTAGCTGCCAATTATTGTTGTATCCCCACATTCCGGCGGTATTCGGATACTGTCGAGGATTATCTAGAGGAATTCCAAAAGGGATATTTTCTATGATTAATTGACTTGCGTTTAAAACACCCGGATTGCCGTTAGTAGGTGGTGTGTAATCCCCCGCCCCTTTGTATTCATAAGAGTAGGCAAGCCTCGTCCCGTACCACTCTTCCGATCTGTAATGAATGGCAACAATTACGGTACAGGTTTTGCTTGGATCGCCAACGGGCAATACAGGTCTATCCCAATTGGGAGGGCTTGGAACAGGTGCCGGGGTTGGTGTTGGCGTTGGCGTTGGTGTTGGTTCCTTCTTGTCAGGAAACTCAAATCCAAGTTCAAAACTAATTGGAGTAAACGGAATTTGCAATGAAATTCCGACCCCTACACCTTCAGAAGACTTAGAAATATTAATTCCAATTCCAACTACCTCACCACCAATACTTCCGCCCTTTACTTGCCCCGTACTTGTATTAATTGTGACTCCCCCGCTCACACCCAAAACCCCGCCCGGAACCTCTGCGCCGGCACCTATTGAAATTGAGCTTTTTGAAGGATCTTCATAGTCGGGATTGCCACTGATATCTAGGCGAATTGGGCTGACATCAACACTGACTCCACCAGTCACGGAAACCCCCCCAATATTTGCTACCTCGCGGGTGACTCCAATTCCTCCGGTACTTACAGAGGTTTGGCTTTTCTCCCCCATATTGACGCCGCTATCCTTCCCGAGGTCGATCGCACTTGACCCCGAGGTGGCGCTGGGGGAAAGCGATGATTTGGAGCTGACCCTAGACATAGCTCGCCTCTATTCCTGAAATGCGAGATGGACTGCCTTCGGCGATCGCCCAAAGTTCCCCTGTCAACGTTTCCTCGGTTAGATTGCCACCACCATTAGCTGCTAGGTAGATTCCCGAACCTACCGCGACGCTCGAATTGCCAGCAATCCAAATATCAGCATTCCCCGTATTCGTGGCATAGAAAATCGCCCTGTTTGCATTAGCCAACCTAAACCTAGTAGGGGCTGTTGAGGGGATATTAATTCCGTAAGGAATCGCAGTGCCGACAATCTTATTTACTGGTTTGGCTATTAAATCGACGTTGAACCTAAAGTCACCTTCTAAATTAATATAATCGCCCGCTCCTAATACACCAGAGCCGTAATTGATTATTGAAATTCCCAATCTGTCATCAGGGCTAAGTAGTTTGAGTTGGTTAATAGTTAGGTACGGGATTACAAATGGAATCGTTGTCTCGCGCCCCTTATTTTGCAACCTGGCGGTTGACAAGGTTGCCCACGCTCCCGTGCCTTTGCGTGCATGAAAGCGCAATCCAATAAAGGGATAATCTTTTTCTATTTTCAGCATTTCGGCTATTTTTTCTGCCGAATTCATCTCAGGATACAGCTCGGGAAAAGGAGCTTGAATTAAAGAAGGAAGATAAATAGCGCCACTGAGTGTTTCTAAATAGAAACTTTTTTCGATATAGTAACTAGACTCTAATGCTGCGTATCCGGCAAAAGTTTCAGAGCAGTTGAGAATTTCAATAATATTAGCGCCGTCAGCGCTGGTGATTGAGCGCCGGAAAGTTCTCGTCCCGCTAAGTGAATTATCGCTCACAGCAACCAGTCCTTTCCTTCGATTACAGAACCACCACCGGGCAACTGTAAAATTTCCACAGGAAAATCTATATCGGCGCTAAACGTAGAATTAGTACCGCCTGAAGAGGCTAGTACAAGCTGACACCGACGGAGGTTACTGGCGTTATTTGGATTTTTAACAGGGTCTAGCTCTAACAACTTTAAATCTACTATTCCCTGCATGACTGCCTGAGACAAGTTCGGCGCCGTGCTGCTGCCACCAGTTCCGCTGGTGAAGGTGGAACCTGTCAAGTAATGGGTTGCTGTTGCAGTAAACTGCCCCGTGACAGCAGCAGCAGCCTGAGTATTTAACACCAGCGATACGGTTGCTATTTTTGTGGACAAGTTAACGCTAATTGTGACGGAATCAGTGCGACCGGCAATTTTAGTTAAATTGTTTTCCTCTTGTTCTAGCCTTGCCAGCAGTCCGTAAACATATCGCTCTTTACTGGCGGGCCCAGTGGGGGCAGATTGAGAAACGCCAGTTACTGTGGCACCGGCACCGGCTGTATGTACTGCCATCTTTTGGGAAACATAAATATGCTTCTAGTTTATTAACTTTTTGACACTTGATTGAACTTGAACTTTTTCTTAAGAAGTTGCTCTTTTAGATAAAAGAGCAACTTCTTAATATTTTGCGATCGCCTACCAACAAGGCTTTGAGTGGATACACTAAAAAGGGGTGTTGAAAGGTTGTCAATTGTCTAACAGTACAAAGGAAACAGCAACAAGTGAAAATATTTAGGTTTGGGCAAGCTACGCCCATGAATCAAGACAGTTACGAACTAATCAGCAAACATTTATTTACGGAAATTCACAAGGTCTTTTTAGCTATTGCTTGGTACACTGGTGAGAGACCAGATGCCATTCTAAAAAGCCAGGTCTCTCAATTTTACGTAAATCCATCCCGGCGTATCGTGCGCTCGGAAATACTCTATAGCGCGACGACTAGGAAGGATAAAAAAACCAGAGAAGTCCCTTGTCACGTAGACTTAGAAAGAATTCTTAGGGATTTTGAATGCTTGGAAAATGGCTATTTATTTCCGTCTCGCGTTCGCAAAAATGACCATCTTTGTCGGCAGGCGATCGATCGAGCTTTCCGGCGGGCTTTGAAAAAAGCGGGGCTTGAAAATCAGGGATATTCCTTGTATTCGGCACGCCGCGGGTTTATTACTCGGCTAAACAATCTCGGTTGTAGCCCTGGGCTGATTAAATCCCTCTCTGGACACGCCAGCCTTGCATCGTTGAGCCGGTATATCGAAATCTCAGAAGAACAGCGAAAAAATGCGATCGCCAATTTTTAACTAAATTATGCTAATCAACGTCAACTCAAACTCAGTAGTCAATATTTCCGAAGACTTGCGCGGCGCCAATGCTGTCGCTACTGTGTCGGCCACGACAACCGTGGGGGTAGCTCTTGCTGCTAACGCGAACAGGGCAAATTATTCTATTTACAACGCAGGCCCAGCCACCGTTTTCCTCAGGGAAGGATCTGTAGTAACTCCGGCTCTTTACACCACGCCGATTCCTTCAGGCTTCCTTTGGAAAGAAGACTTTATCTCTGCTAGATACACAGGCGTTATCTCTGTTATCACCGCGTCAGGCACGGCCTCTCTTCAAGTTTCCGAGGGGACGCTAATCTAATCAATGGGCGAACTGATTGATTTGAACCGGAAAACGATTACTGATGCGGATCTTCCGGCAACAACCGCGACGGACGCCGAAGTAGCCCAGGCGATTGCCGCGCACGAGGCAAAAACTGACCCGCACCCTAGCCTGTGGGCAAGAATAGTGGCTGGATTCCTCAGTCTGGCTGGAGGGCAGCGGATTTTAAAGAATAATCCGCCAATCACTTACACAAGCTTTTTTGGAGGTAGTAACCACCTCGAACTGACAACCGATAACGGTAGCAACCCCATTCTTGCCTTTCACAAAGGCGGGTTGTCGGCAGTAAGCCTTTACCACGCTGGCTATGGAAACGATTTACTTCGGCTTCAGAGTGCTGACGGGTTAAACGTCTCTTTAGTCCATGACGGAAATATTGGAACGAAGACTGCTGGCAGTGCAAATGGTTTGATGCTTGACGGCGGGGTGGTAATAAAAACAAGGCTGATTGAGGGTATTACCCCAGCCGGGCAAGGACTAGGCGTAGACATCGCCCATGGACTCGACCCTGCCAAAATTGTATCCGTGCAGGTCATTGTCCGGGCAACGTCCGGAGCGATCGTGCAGGCAAACAATCAAAATGGTCTGGGAGCAACAAGACATCGCTTTGACTGGGCCGTAATCGGACCCAATTTATTTATCACTAATGTTGCGGATCAGTCGGCGAGTCTCGTATCCCGGCCATTTTCTGCACTGATCACTTACCGACAGTAACAGTCATGAAAGGGTTCCGAACGTTTAAAATATTTCGCGCCACCAGCAATTCTCAGGTGGGGAAGTTCACAGAATCTCGAATAATTTTTGTCGATCGCCCGAACACGCAAATTCAATTGCCAAAGATTGGGCACTTGAGTTAGTTGAATATGGATCTGAGGAGATTGTTACGCTACGCCCCGCCCCGAAGCATCTCCACAATTTCCGCAGACTTAGCCCCGGCCGCTAGGAGCGATCGCACTTCCTCAACTCTTGCCTGCGCGATCGGCGAATCCGTATTTCCCCCGCGGATGTGAATGTGGCGCATACGCGAACCATCGCGGTAGGAGAATCGGAAGTATTCGCCACTACGGGCCGTGCCACGCGGTCGGTAGGTGGATATAGCTTTGCACCCTGATACAGAATCATTTGGGGAATTTGATTCTGTATCAACTTCGACAGGGGCGATCGCCTCTGATCGACAGGGGCGATCGCCTCTGATACAGAATCATTTGGGGAATTTGATTCTGTATCAACTTCGACAGGGGCGATCGCCTCTGATACAGAATCATTTGGGGCTGGAACGAGACTAACTTCGTCGGGGTACAAGAAACCCCATTCGTTTATGTGCGGATTCCAAAACCTCATGCTCCCATCAACGGGATGGACGGACTCTATTCTGAATACTTCGCCTCGCTTCACCCAAGCGGCGGCACTTGATGGTTTCTTTCGCAGCTTCACCCAGTCACCGGCTTTGTAGAGAGTTCCGACCGCGGGGGAAGTGGCGAACAGTGAAAGTTGAGCAGTTACCATTTACGATAATCCAAAATCTACGTTGTGAAAGCCGATCGCTCTTTTGGGCGATCGGCTTATTGTCAGTTGACTACACGATGTCGGAAGGCATTGGGGGAATGCCTGGGAAAGGGTTGCTAGGCATGGGGCTTTCCAACAGTCCTAGCAGAGACTCAATTTCTTGCAGCAGGCTGGCATCGTCTGTCGATTCCCGTGATTCTTCTTCTTCCAGTATTGCCAAGCGGCGGTCTTGAGATTGCTGGGCTTCGATAATTAGTTTCAGCAGTCTTGTGAGAATTGGATTCATGGGTTTAACGTCCTTGTTGTTGTTTAATTGCCGGTCTCTCCCGGCTGTCACGCCAGCAGGTACGCTCAGCGTTTAGCGCTTCGTTCTCTCCGAAGTGTCACGCTAGCTCTCGTTCTCAGCGTCACGTCTTACCCTTAGAATCTTGCAGGTCTCGAACCCACTTATTACTACTTGTTAGGGCAGTTATCAGCATCAGTAGCCTAGCTGTCAAATGTCAAATTCACTTTGTACTGCTACAGATAAGTGACCGCTTCATGAAAGCCTCATTTATCTGTAGCAGTCTTCTCGGAATCGTCTAGTTTTTTCAGGTCGTCTAGTTTCACCATTCTCAGGTTTGGAAATATGCAGCGGAGTTTGTCGTTGATGTAGTCGCATTCCCACTGCTCTACGTGCAGTCTGGGCCCTCCAGTGTGGTGAGCGCTGGTCTGAGGAATGAAAATTTAATAACATCAGCGATGTATAATAAATAAATGAGTGAATATGAATAGGTTAATGTTTCGGTATGGATGTCAAATATTATACCTACTTGGTTATTCTTATGTCGCCCATGATTTGTTAATTTGAATCATTTATCCTAACATAATTTATGTATTACTCAGACGAAATTACTGCTTTAATGCTCCAACATCATCAGTCTTTATCTGAAAAAGACAAAAG
>NZ_JAEQCF010000144.1:0-11498 GCF_020738625.1 Microcoleus sp. PH2017_09_SFU_O_A | reverse complement strand
ATTGCTATGATTAGACACACTACCAGTTGTGATGGTAGCCCACGATGCCGTTTTTCTTTGGCTTTGGCTTTGAGAATAGCTGCTTCTATTTCTGTTGATGGAACCGCTACCTCTATTGCTTTAAATATCTCGCTACTTTTTAGCTTGGGAGATTCTAATAATAATTTTTTGTACGGCACTATACTTGATTTACTTTTTTATACATCATACTTAGTGTACCACTTGTTCGACCTTAAGTAAACCGTATTGAATTATGAGCAATTATCATCAGACAAGATTTGTTCCATAGGCTCGGGAGCGGTGGAATCGGCTGTCAAACAAATAGATAGAAGGTTGAAAATTTCGGGAGCTCAATGGTTGAAAAAAATGTCATAACAAGATGCTAAAACTTCGTTGTGCTTACCTCAACGATCTCTTGGCTATTTGAGGCTTTTTCAAAACCGGGATGCTCCCAAGCATGACCGCAGTGAATATAAGATTATAACTAATAACTTATATGCGGTCATGCTTCGCCCTCTTCAAAAACCAGATGCACCCGAAAAAGCGACAATTTTACAGATCCGCACCTTACACATGAGACTAAAGTGTCTCACTCCGCGCAACAATTGTCGTGTAGCAAGAGTTTTTATAAATAATATTAGATAGAGTTGAGAATATAAGTATTGTTAGACTCAAGTATTCAACGGGATAGTTTGTATGGATAATCTCTCCGAGCTTCTCAAAAAAATCAAGAATAAACCTTCAGTCTATTTGGGCAAGGTGTCAATTAGTTGTCTTCAGGCTTTCTTGTCGGGATACAATGTGGCACAGTATCAGCTTGGCGTACCTCTAAAAGAAGAAAACGCTCTAGATGGCTTTCAAGAATGGATACAGAAAAAATTCAATATTGATTCATCTCAATCATGGGCGAATATAATTCTCTTTTTTTCTCAGGATGAGAAAGATGCTTTAAATAGTTTTTTTGAACTATTTGAAGAGTTTTGTCAAAGTAAGAAGGTTGTCGAATCGGGGAAGGTGCACCGACAAGCAACCTACAGAGATTTGAAATAAATTCATAACCGCAGACATCCGCGCTCATCCGCGTGCATCTGCGGTTAAAAATTCCCAAATCTAAGCCATCACCATGCCGCCATCGACATTAAAAACTTGCCCGGTAATATAAGCCGCCGCCGCATCCGCCGCCAAAAACTTCACCATCCCCGCAACTTCCTCAACTTCGCCGTATCTTCCCAGCGGAATGTACTTTAAAATCTCGTCAGATTTGACATCCTTTGTCATATCTGTGGTGATAAAACCCGGTGCAACTGCATTCACAGTAATCGCGCGACTTGCCAATTCTTTCGCCACAGTTTTAGTAAATCCAATGACTCCAGCTTTCGCCGCACTGTAATTAGCTTGTCCGGGATTTCCCATTTGGCCGGCAACCGAAGCAATATTAATAATTCGGCCGCTGCGCTGTTTCAACATGATTTTGCTGACAGCTTTTGTACACAAAAATACGCCGGTGAGATTCAAATCAATCACTGCTTGCCAATCTTCTAGCTTCATCCGCAGCAGCAAAGTATCGCGGGTGATGCCGGCATTGTTCACCAAAATGTCAATTCGTCCCCATTTTTCCATGACATTACTGATGAGTGCATCCACTTGGTCAGTTTTGGAGACATCTGCTGCAAGGGCCACAGCTTCTCCGCCCGCTGCAATAATTTCTGCTACCGCCTCATCAGCCGCAGCGCTTGAACTGGCATAGTTCACGGCGACTTTAGCGCCTTCTGCTGCGAATGCTAAAGCGCAAGCCCGCCCAATTCCCCGCGACGCACCGGTGACAACGGCAACTTGTCCCTGCAATCGCTGATATGTCTCTGGCAATAATTCCATAATTCTGTCCTCAAAATCTATGCTCACAGAATTCTGCCTTAAAATCGATCCAGAACCAAAAAAATTTATACTGACTTATTGAGTTCAGTTGTCACAATTCCCTACTCGTTAAGCCTTCGGGTATAATGGGCGTCCCTTTACCACATTTTTAAGATGGCAGTTCAAAAACAGTTCAACAGTTTTGAAGAGTTACTATCGAGCTCTGATTTGCCTGTACTGGTAGATTTTTATGCTACTTGGTGCGGGCCTTGTCAGATGATGGTGCCGATTTTGGAGCAGGTGAGCGGTCAGACGAAAGATAAGCTCATGGTTGTTAAGATTGATACGGATAAGTACGAGCAGTTGGCGTCGCAGTTTCACATTTATGCTTTGCCGACTTTGGTGCTGTTCAAAAATGGTGTTGAGGTCGATCGCATTGAGGGAGTATTGCAACCGGCGCAGTTGATCGATCGACTGCAACCTCATTTGTAACCACCGCCGATTATCTCACAGGCTTGGTGCGTCAGCCAATATCTGATACATTATCAACAAAATTGTCGTAGCTGACGCACCCTACCTATGAAAACTCCCAGTCACGCGATTATCAATCTAGCTATTCTGGGTAAACCGCAACAGCCGCAATTTAATCTGATTATTGCGATCGGCGGAATCTTACCCGATATCCCGATATTTTTATTTTACTTTTGGGCGAAGTACATTGCTCGCTTGCCGGAAGCTACAATTTGGTCAAAAGCATATTACGAGCCTGTTGTCCAGAATATTGTGGCTTTGTTTCATTCTATCCCCCTAGCTGCGATCGGCTGGGTAATTGCTTATTATTTTGGCTGGCAAAGCGTGCAAATTTTGTTTCTGAGCATGATTCTGCACTCTTTGGGAGATTTGCCAGTGCATAATGACGACGCTCACCGACACTTTTTCCCGTTCAGTAATTACCGTTTTATCAGCCCGCTTTCTTATTGGGATAGAAATCACTACGGCTCGATCGTTTCTTTTGTTGAAATGTTGCTAGTGTTGCTGTCATCCTATCATGTTTTTGGTTTGATTAACTCTTATGTTGGCAAGGGATTGTTGATTTTAGTTAATTGTTTTTATTTAATTGGATATGTGTTGTTTTACGTGCGGTCTATAATTAAAATTAGTTTTCTGTAGTGTGGAATTATATCCTGAAATTCAAAGGTTCTGCTGTACCTCATCAAGCGTGAGAAGCGCTAGAGATTTATAGTGCTATTTTATGAAGTCGATCTAATACAAACCGTTATTGCACTCGATCGAACGCGATATCAAATCCAGAAAGAGGCGATCTGGAATGTCTAGTTAGGGCTTGCTGAATAATCGATCGCAAACCAATACCAGGAGCGATCGATCTATTCTGATTCTTCGCGTTTGCGTTTTTCAATTTCTGCGATCGGCAACAATAAATTCTCCTCAATTTCTTCTCGCACACTACGGCTAACGTAGCAATCGCTATTGAGGCAATCTAGTAAAAAATTATTAGCATCATAGTATTCTTTAATCATTTCAATCTGCTGTTCGCTGAACTGCCAATCACAACCTAATCCACGATATTTAATCATTATTTTTCTTAGCTGCTCAGTCCAAGTCGATTGTACACTTGTCCAAATTTTCTGAAATTTTTGTTCGTTTTTTTTAGGATCTGGGAAATCAGGCAGATATTTTATAAGTGCTTCCATGTCATTTTTTAATGAATAGCTGAGCTGGTAGTGCTGAACTATATCATTTACAAGATCGGCGAGCGCATTTTTCGGTGAGAACCAACAGCAGTTACTAAAACTAAATAGTCGATATAATGCTACATCGAAGTCTAAACTAAAAATACCTTCCATTCCATCACGCGAAATTCTAAATTTATCCATTAAATCTATAGGTTCATCTTCATAAAAAATATGCAATCCGTAAACACATTCAAGACTAAAGTAAAAAACTCTGAGAGCAACAGGCTGATAAAAATCATCGTTGATTTTTAAAGATTTTAAATATACCCAATACAGAAAGTTTTGCAAGGCAATATCGACAGACATTATAGAATCGACTTTTCTCTTCATCAACAACAGAAATGTAGTTGATTCTGCAAGCATTTCAATAGTTAACAAAAAAACTTCACGCCAGCGAACTTCTGTCAAACGTTCTACTAATTTATTCAGTATTGGATCGTCTATTGATGAAAAATTGCATTGAGCAACAATATATTTTGCAGTAAAGTATTCATGGAACGTTAGGTGCGAGAAGGAATAGATGCTACGGGCGCGTTCCACAAATAAGCCATGCTGTGCCTCAATAGATTTTAGGACAACTTCACTGTCTAGATCGAGGGTTTGCTCATCAGTGCTAGCTCCGGGTAGGTTTTCAATGAATTCGCGGATTTGAAGCTCAATACCTTTTTGCTTGAAGAAGTAATTTCCAGCTTCAAAAGTACGATAGGCAATCTGGCTGAGTAAGTCTTCTTTGCGTTTCAGGGACAACTTTTTGTAGACTTCATCGCGATCGATATTGCGTTTGATGTCCCATTTTTTTAGCAACACATCTACCCCGTTTTGATAGAGTTCGGCACGGTTGGCGGGAAAATCACCAGAATCTTCAAACACTAAGCAAAGCAGAGTAAGCAGCAATGGATTGCTTGCCAGTTCGTAGATAGGTGAGTTTTCTATCAGTTTTTGGATAAAGCGATCTGCTTTGACTGCATCCTGTTTGCAGTGAAACCATTTTTTGGAGAAGTCGGCAATCTGAACATCATCAAAATCGGCAACTTCAACTTCTGTAAACTGTTGGAAAGTGTATTCGCGAGCAGCGATGCGGCAGGTGATAACAAAGGCATTGCGGGAGTAGTTATCGGCGAATTGCTGAATTTGGCGCAGGACTCGCTTAGCATCAGTTTCGCGCACTTCATCTAATCCATCCAGGAAGATTAGAGTGCGTCCGTTTTCTAAGATTTGTTGAGTGGGTGTTGGAGTTTGTAAGGATGAAAAATTTTTGATTTCTGCGGGAGACGAAATTAATGAATTAATGTATGATATCAAGTCTGGTTGTCCATCAGCTTCAGCAAAATCTTTGAGAGTGATGAAAATAGGAACGCGATGAACTTGGAGTACGCTGCCAATACATTGAATTGCCAAATGCTTGAGGAAAGTAGTTTTTCCTGCACCTGGTTTTCCAAGGATCATCAGTTTGTTGTGTTTTTCAATAGCTTTTAATCCCGGAACACGCTGCTCTTTAACAGATCCAAGGCTAAAGCGATCGAACTCTTGTGGTGAAACTTGTTGTGGTAGTTGAGAAAGCTGTAGTCGTTTGCGTCCAGTAATTTTTTCTAGAATGTTGACGTGGGTATAAATGTCGTTAAGTCCGATTGGTTGGTTCATGTCTAACACGCGCATCGTGCCACAACGTTCTTGAATGATTGGACGAATGCGCTGGCGCATCTCTTCCACCAACTCATCAATCCCACTTACATTGTTGCTGAAACATAAAGTTTCAGAAAAGTTTGATTTCTGATATTCATTCAGTAGGAAATCGTGCAGTTTTCGGAGTTTACCCGGTCCTTTACCACCTATGCTGAACTTTCTATACACTCCGTTCATCCGGGTTCCAAATGCGGATTCCGAGATAAACATAGTTTCTGCAATCTCTAAATTACTTTCCTTGCCACTAAAACGTGCAACGAAAGCTTCCTCTTGTTCAGGAGAGAGGTCATACTTCTTAGCTAGTTTGGCAAGAAACTCACGCGGGAATGACTGCATTGATTGAAATTAAAGCTTTACAGCTATTCTAGCCACTACTTTGCGATTCTTGGAGACAAGTCAGTCAAAGTCAGCCAAAGTCAGCCTAATGTTTGGATGAAATCTCTCAAATCCTCTTGGGACAGTGGGTTTATGCAATTCACAAGAGGTCTAAGCGATGTCTGGCAACAACAAAAAGAAATGGCTTAAGGTAATCGAGTTTGCTATGGTAGGCATTGCTACTTGGCTCAATCCCCATGCAGGATTTTTGCTCTTTCTGCTCCGGTTTTGCTTTCAAATCCTGGCAGCGTTACAGAAAGATGAGCAGAGTGAAACAGACACAAGCAAACTAACAAGCCTGCACTTGCGCGATCGCAAGTAATACTAAGGGGGAGCGATCGCGTGCAGGTCGCTTCCTCATATTTCACTTACATTAAAATAGAAAAAGACATTTCAGATCGATTCAAGCGATATCTCGATCTTTAACAATTTCCCAATTTCTAATTGTTAACTGCGCCGAATATTAAAACAGCACCAATCTTCGCGCTTCCACAGAGTAGCGACAATCCAACCGTGTTGTTCGAGAGTGTCTGCAATTGGTTTGGCTTGTTCGAGTAAAATGCCGCTGAGAACTGCCCAAGTTGTGGGCTTGCTAATGGCGGTGAACTGCGGGATTAAATCAATGATTACTTCGGCTAAAATATTGCACATCAAACCGTCGATCGGGCCGCCCGTCATTTCGATCAGCCGATCGATACTTCCGAGTTCTGCCACCAACTGCTGCGGGTTAACGCGGTTGAGTTGTCGGTTGCTGATGGTCGATCGCACTGCCAAAGGATCTGTATCCAGAGCATAAACCTTTGTGGCGCCCAGCAACACCGCGCCGATCGACAAAATACCCGATCCGCAGCCGATATCAGCAACTACACATTCTTTGTCGTCAAAACCGAGGCGCATTTCCAGCGACTCCAGACAGAGTTGAGTCGTAGCGTGAGCACCCGTACCGAAAGCAACACCGGGATCTAAACGCAAGATTACGCGATCGGTATCAGTCGGTGGGGGAAGCCAAGCCGGATTAATTAAAAAGCGATCGCCCACTTCTTGAGGCTGCCACTGCTGCTTCCAAGTGCTCCCCCAGTCTTCATCCTCTATCAAATCCCACTGCATCGCAGGTAAGGGCAAACCCGCACACAAAGCATCTTGCCGCAGCCACAAAGACAGGGCCGCCAAATCCAACAATCCCGCTTGTTCCTCGGGCAAATAAGCCGACATCAGGCAGGAATTGCTTTTAATCTGAGTGGCAGTTCCCCGACAGTTAAACCGTTCCAGGCGCCAAAAGATGATATCTTCCAGCGCCGGATCGCAAAGAATTCTAATTTCCCACCAGCTATGTGCCATGACTATTTTAGATTTTAGATTTTAGATTTTAGATTCGCCCGTCAGGAACTGGATACTGGGAACTGAAGAGTGAGAAATGACGATTGACTAATAGAAAAATTCCAACTTTTTTGCCAATTAACAATGACCAATCACTTATTACCAATTATTCAGTCCTTGCATCCAAAATCTAAACCCCCCAAATCCTTCAAAGAGTTAGCGTCTAACGATTTTAGATTTTAGATTTTAGATTTTAGATTGTGGGAACCTAAAATCTAAAATCCTTCAAATAGTTACCGTTTAACGATTTAACGATTTTAGATTTTAGATTGTGGGAACCTAAAATCTAAAATCCTTCAAATAGTTACCGTTTAACGATTTTAGATTTTAGATTGTGGGAACCTAAACTCCAAAATCTTTCAAAGAGTTACCGTTTAACGATTTTAGATTTTAGATTGGGGAACCTGAAAAATCTAAAATCCTTTAAAGATTCACCGTGTAAGCATCCCGAATCCCAGGAACTTTCATAATTTCAGCCAATATACCCTCTGGTAGAGGGTCATCAAGGCTCAAAACCATCACTGCATCGCCTCGCACGATTTTACGGCCTACTTGCATACTGGCAATATTGACATTAAAACTGCCCAATTGGGAACCAATTTTTCCAATAATCCCCGGCATATCGCGGTGCAAGGTAAACAGCATATGGTGCGTCGGGCAAACGTTGACTGGGAAATCGTCAACGCTGGTAATCCGAATTTCGCTTTCGCCGAGGACTGCACCCGTGACTGTGTGTTCGCCGAGAGTTCCCTTAGCACAGAGGCGTAGAGAGCCTGTGTAGTCGCGAATTGAGGCGTCTCTGGTTTCCACGACGCGAATTCCGCGTTCTTTGGCTTCAATGCTGGCGTTGACGTAGTTAACGCGCTCTCGCAGGGCTTGGGAGAGCAGGCCTTTGAGGGAGGCGACGACTACGGGCTGGCTTTGGTTGCTGGCCAATTCGCCTTGGAGTTGGACGTTGAGGTAATCAACTCTGCCTCCGGCTAGCTGGCTGACGAGGTTGCCGAGGGTTTCGGCGAGTTGCAGGTAGGGTTTGAGTTTTTCGATCGAGTCTGGGTAAATTCCTGGGATGTTAACAGCCGATCGCGCCGGCAGTCCCAACAGCACATCGCGAATTTGTTCGGCAACGTCGATCGCCACATTCACCTGAGCTTCAGCCGTAGAAGCTCCCAAGTGAGGCGTCAGCACGATGTTTTGGCCGACATTTCGCAACGGAGAATCAGCTTCCAGCGGCTCATGTTCGTAAACATCGATCGCTGCACCGGCGATCTGGCCTGATTTGATCGCTTCTGCCAGGGCTGCTTCGTCGATGATGCCACCTCTGGCGCAATTAATTATCCTGGCCGTGGGCTTCATCTTTGACAGCACATCAGCGTTAATTAAGTGCAGAGTTTCCGGCGTTTTGGGGATGTGCAGGGTGATGTAGTCGGATTCGCGCATCAACAGTTCGAGCTCTACCAAGCGGCAGCCCAACTGTTCGGCTCTTTCGGTGGAGATGAAGGGATCGTAAGCGAGCAGTTTCATGCCCATTGCTTTGGCTGCGGTGGCGAGGTGGGAGCCGATTTTGCCCAAACCGACGATACCGAGGGTTTTTTTGTAAACTTCTACGCCGATAAAGCGGTTGCGCTCCCATTTACCGCTTTTTACAGAGGCGTTGGCTTCGGGGATGTGGCGGGACATCGAGAGCATCATGGCGATCGCGTGTTCGGCTGCTGCGATCGTGTTGCCTTCGGGGGAGTTGACGACTACAATTCCTTTGCGGGTAGCGGCGGGTACATCGACATTATCTACGCCAACGCCCGCTCTACCGATGATTTTTAGTAGATTTCCGGCTTCAATGATTTCTTTGGTAACTTGGGTGCCAGAACGGATCATTAAAGCATCGTAATCTGGAATAATTCGCACGAGCTCTTCGGCTGAGAGTCCTGTGTTTACGTCAACTTGTGCGACTTGGGAGAGGATGTCAATTCCGGCTTGGTCGATCGGATCGGATACTAGAACTTTAGGCATAGCAAGCAATTGAGTGCAATAGTAAAAATAGCCCTGTTGGCGAGCTCAAAGTTGAGACTTATGACTTAGAGCAGAATCTAACAGCTCAGCTCAAGCTTGCCTTTGTGCAGTTTGAATTGTATCCGTATTCGGTCAAGGTCGGTCATTTTTGCGTGAAATATTTTACCTTTGCGGGCGATCGTCCTGGGCGATCGTCTTAAAAACGCCCAATTGCTTAGCTAGCAAGTCTTTTCAGGCTATAATAAATTCCGGATATTGAAGCCTAACTATCAGGAATTATTTTGATGAATTATCTTATCGCCGTACTGCCCGATCGAATGCAAGCCGAAGCTGCCTATTGCGCCCTCGAAAAAGAAGGCTTACCCATGAAGCAAGTCAGCATTTTGGGACGCGGCTACAAAACTGCTGATGAATTTGGCTTAATCGATCCCAACCAGCAAGCAAAGAAACAAGCTAAACTCATGGCTGTTTGGCTGATACCGTTTGGCTTTATTGCCGGCGTTACCTTCAGCTTGATGACAGAGTTAAAGACTTTTGCATGGGCGGGCGAAATTGGCGATCACGCGATCGGCGGAGTGCTAGGTGCGATCGCGGCCGGAATGGGCAGCGTTTTTGTCGGCGGTGCGGGAGGAATGGCTTTTGGTAGCGGCGATGCTTTGCCCTATCGCAACCGTTTGAATGCGGGCAAATTTTTGATTGCAGTTAAAGGTACTGACGCTTTAACCGAGAAAGCTGCTGATGTTTTGCAGCAGTTTGAACCGGAAAATATGCAAGGTTATACAGAAAGTTAATTGTCATCTGCGTTCATCTGCGTTCATCTGCGGTTAAAACTTCCAAGTTAGTATTATGGCAACCGGTGCATCTGGGTTTGGCAAATATGTGTGTAGGGGCGAAGCATGACCGCAGAAAATAGGAGATTATAACTAATAACTTATATGCGGTCATGCTTCGCCCTCTTCAAAACCCAGATGCACCCTAGGTAAAAATCTAATATTGACTTGAATTCAAGTTTTTTACCAGAATATTTGACCTTACTTGATATTTGGAGAAACCGATGGAAGTTCCAACGATAGCCTTATCTTCTCCCCTAGAATTGACAATTGATCTAACTGACGAACAATTTTTTAATTTGTGTCAAGAAAACCGAGATTTGAGATTTGAGCGTACTTCTAGTGGAGGATTAATTATTATGTCGCCTACTGGTAGCGAGACTGGTAATCGCAACATTGACTTATCCTATCAACTTCAATCTTGGAGCCGTCAAAATAAACATTTGGGAATTGCGTTTGATTCTTCTAGCGGATTTAAACTGCCAGATGGTACTGATATTTCTCCCGATGCTGCTTGGATTCGGCGCGACAGATGGGATGCTTTAACTTCCGAAGAAAAAGAGAAATTTGCACCAATTTGTCCCGATTTTGTGGTGGAATTGCGATCGACTACCGATTCCCTAGAAAAATTGCGGGCTAAAATGCAGGGTATGAAAAAAATAAGTTGAAAATTCCCAAGCTTTGTCGATACTGGTTTCTCTGACTGGCATATTTAGCCTTTCATACCGTCAATCAGCAACGCCGCGATTAAGTAGACAAAATGGTACACCAATAGACAAGTATCTATATGTGTGCCGATGTTTAAGCCTCACGAATTCGCCAAAAAGCTTGGTCTTTCGGTGAAAACCCTTCAGCGCTGGGACATTGCCGGGAAATTACCCGCGAAGCGCACTCTGTCAGGTCATCGCTTTTACACAGAAGATGACCTTCTGATAGCCAACGGACTGAAGCCAACAGAAGCCAACAGAAAAACGATTGTCTACTGTCGAGTCTCCTCCATGTGTCAGGATTAGGCAATAAAGCAATACAGTGTTGAGAACAAAGTTAAAATTAAACAAGAGTCAGGCAACAGTCATGAGCAAGCACGCTGGAATAGCGAGGTTTACTTATAACTGGGGATTGGCTACTTGGAGTAACCTTTACAAAGATGGATTGAAGCCCAATAAATATTTACTCAAAAAGTTCTTCAACAACCATGTAAAACCTGAGTTTACATGGATTAAAGAGGCGGGTATTTGCCAAAAAATAACTCAATATGCTTTCGACAATCTTGGGGATTCCTTCTCCTTGTTTTTCTCAAAAAAAGCTGGATATCCCAAATTCAAGAAAAAGGGTCATCATGATTCCTTCACGATAGACGCAGGTGGAAAACCAATCCCGGTAGGTGGTACGTCTATAAAGTTGCCAACAATCGGTTGGGTAAAAACTTACGAAGGATTGCCTCACACCACCTGCAAGTCAATTACAATATCTCGAACTGCCGACAGTTGGTTTATTGCTTTTGCCTACGAACAGGAGTATGAACCAACTGTAAAGCAACACGATGTCGTGGGTGTTGACCTAGGAGTTAAAGAGTTGGCAACCCTTTCGACGGGAGTTGTTTTCCCTAACCCAAAGC
>NZ_JAEQCF010000143.1:0-7666 GCF_020738625.1 Microcoleus sp. PH2017_09_SFU_O_A | reverse complement strand
GCCCTTTTTTGACAGTTAAATTAGTTTCATATATTTCCCTAAAATCTTCCTTCATCTGATATGCAATCCTCAAACATTCTGATTTTTTTAAGATCAATTTCCTTGAGCTAGAGATGAATAGGCGATGATTGAGATATTATTTTCGGTACAGTAGGGCATGGCGTCTTTTTCTACCCAGCGCCAAAACAGAGAATAGGGCGGTTGCAAGCTGTCAATGCGTCCGTATTGGGCGGCTTCTGCTATTTGGGCGCGGGAAAAGTTGGAAACGCCGATCGCCCGAATCTTCCCCTGTTGCTTTAATTTGTTCAGGGCGTCCATGGTTTCGGCAATTGGTACGGCTTCGGAATTCCAAGTGCCGGCGGGCCAGTGGATTTGGTACAGGTCGATATAATCGGTGTTGAGGTTTTTTAGCGATCGATCGCACGCTTCGACTACCAAATCTGGTCTGAGGTGGTTGGCGAAAACTTTGCTAGCATAAACTACTTGCGATCGCACGTCTGAAAGTGCTTGACCGATAATTTGTTCCGAATGCCCTTCTCCGTAAACCTCAGCCGTATCAAAGGTGGTAATACCGGCCTCAAAAGCGGCGCGCATGGCTTTGACAGTTTCGGCATCCTCAATTCCCACCCACATCCGCTTCCCAGCTTGCCAAGTCCCCATAATTATCGGGGTAATTTGAATTTCTGATGTACCCAATTGTCGCTTTTCCATACCCTAAGTCCTGATTTGGATTTTTAGTATTCACCCTCAATCTATCTAATTTTAACAGAAAAAAGTAGGTAGAGTAGCTTTGAATCAGCGATTTTGTTACTATTGTTAAAACCCAAATAAATCCTATGAAATCAACTACTCGCGCGCTGAAAGAATGGAATGTAGCTGTTAATGCTTTGGAAGGGGGCAGAACGATTGTGCTGTTGCGAAAAGGTGGTATTCGCGAACAAGCGGGACAGTTTAATGTCAGTGACAAGCAAGTTTTACTGTATCCAACTTTTGAACACCAACAACCTGATTTATTAAAGCCAGATTTTGCAAGTCAAGTAAAAACTGTAGAATCTGGTTGGCATCCGGAAACTATTAGAATTGGCAGTTGGGCTGAGATTACTGATGTTTTTTTGGTGGCTTGGGAACCAGCAATTAATGCGCTATTTCCCTACCATATTTGGAATGAAAAATTTGTCGGCGACCGCCTGAAATGGAAACAAAATCAGCCAATTTATATTTTATTGCTGCGGGCTTATCGCCTCGCAGAAACAGCCGAAATTCAGTACATTTCTGAATACGGCGGTTGTCGTTCTTGGATTGATTTGGCAAGTCCTATTTCTCTGGAGGGGAGTGAAGCTGTTTTAAGCGATCGAGAATACATTGCACGCTCAAATGAAATCCGCAATCTGATGGCGAATCCTCCGAACGCGGATGGTTTGCAGAAAATCACAACGCTGACGGTTTAAACTTTATGCACCTATAATTTGTTGAAAGTAGATAGAATGTATTGGTATTGTGGTATTGGTAGCCACGATGTGCTTTTTAAGCCTGTACAAAAAATAGACTTTCTGCGTTTGGCTGATGTTTTGCCAGTATCTGTTACAAATAGCTGTACGATCGCTCCGATGAATGTTCGTCAATTGAAGGGAAGCATCCAGGCTTTACACGATGGGTGCTGTGAAATTGCCATGAAGATCGATCGCGCTTGCAAGGAAGGTTTGCAATGAGTCAGATCCAGCGCACCGTCTTGATTGTCGATCGCAGCCCGGAAGACTGTCATAAGTACCGACAGTATCTGCTGCGCGATCGCGAGTACCAATACAAAATAATCGCAGCGCCGTTAGGGCAAGAAGGCTTGGCGCTGTGGGAACAACACCAGCCGGATCTGGTGTTGCTCGATAATCGGCTGCCAGATATGGACGGTTTGCAATTTATCGCCCAACTGCGAAGCAAAATAGTATCGCAGCGATATTTGCCTGTAATTGTGGTCGGAGTTGGGAACGAGACGATCGCAGTCGAAGCCATCAAAGCCGGCGCCCAAGACTATCTAATAAAAGAACAAATCGCACCGGAGAGTTTGCGGATGGCGGTGAAGGGGACGATCGACAAAGCGCAATTACACGCCAAGTTGCAACAAAACGAAGAACGCTTGCACCTAGCCTTGAAAGCGGCTGGCATGGGTACTTGGGAATGGCAGATTCCTAACAATTGTGTAGTGTGGTCTAATCTGGTAGGGCCGATTTTTGGTCTACCGCTGGGAACTTATCCGGCAAGTTATGAAGATTTTATCGAACTCGTACATCCCGAAGACCGCGAGATAATTGGCGAGGCTATAACCACTACCCTTGAGACAGGGATTAGCTATGAAGTTGAATTTCGCGCTGTCTGGGCCGATGACTCGCTGCATTGGGTAGGCGCTAAAGGGCAACTTTACTATGACTGGGCTGGCAAACCGCTGCGGCTCCTGGGTACAGTAGTAGACCTCACTCAGTCTAAACAGGCAGAAGCAGAACGCCTGCAACAAGTGCAGCGAGAGCGGGCGATCGCCCTAATTGCCCAGCAAGTTCACCAATCGCTGGATTTAGAGCGCGTTTTGCAAACAACCGTAGAGGAAGTGCGACAGTTTCTCGACACGGATCGGGCGATCGTATTTCGTTTGCACTCAGATGGCGGCGGGACTGTGGTAGCGGAATCTGTGGGGCCAGACTGGCGATCGATCCTAGCTTCCCAAATCTACGATCCCTGTTTGGCAAGCAGTTATCTTGAACCCTACCGTCAAGGATTGGTGACGGCAAAAACAGATATTCATGATGGCTCGATCGACCCTTGTCACATCGAACTGCTGACTCAATTTCAAGTCAGGGCAAATCTAGTCGTACCGATCCTGCACGAAAAACAGTGTTGGGGACTGCTGATTGTCCATCACTGCGGCGGCGCGCGCCTGTGGCAACCTTTAGAAATTGATTTGCTTCAGCAGTTGGCCCAGCAGGTGAGCATTGCTATCCGGCAGGCTGAGCTTTATCAGCAAGCACAACACGAACTGCAAGAGCGGAAGCGCACCGAAGCAATTTTACGGGAAAGCGAAGAACGCTTCCGCCAGTTAGCAGAAAGCATCGATGCTGTGTTCTGGATTTCCGATTACCCTTCGGGGCGAGTGCTTTATGTCAGTCCTGCCTACGAACGGCTGTGGGGCTTGAATCCCCAATCTTTGTATGATGACTCTCGGGTTTGGCAGGATTTAGTGCATCCGGAACACCGCGAATCGAACGCCCGAGCGTTTCAGGAGAAAGCTGTTGAGGGCAAGTTCGATGAAGAGTACCGGATTGTTTTGCCCGATCGCACTGTACGCTGGGTGAGAGACCGCTGTTTTCCGCTCAAAGATGAGACAGGAAGGATTTATCGGTTCACAGGGATTGCTGAGGATATTACCGATCGCAAACAAGCAGAAATCGCTTTGCAGGAAAGCGAGCGCCAGTTTGCGACTCTGGCAGAAGCCTCTCCAACAGCCATTTTCCGGTTTGATATTGACAATAACTGTCTCTATGTCAACCGCCGTTGGGGCGAAATGACAGGCCGATCGGTAGAAGAGGCCTTGGGGATGGGATGGGTGCAAACTTTGCATCCCGACGAATGCGATCGACTCAGCCGGGAATGGCTGCAATGGTGTCAAAAACCCGAGCCCAGAGGAATTTACCAGAACGAAGGCAGGCACGTACAGCCAGACGGCAGCATTACCTGGTACTACACCCAGTCGCTGCCCTACCTAGACTGTAACGGAACGGTGACTGGCTATGTGGGAACGCTGATCGACATTACCGATCGCAAACAAGCTGAGAAAGAGATCCGTCAAAGCGAAGAACGCTATCGATATTTAACGGAATCAATCCCGCAATTGGTATGGACAGCGAACGTTGACGGGGTATTGCTCGATGTCAACCAACGCTGGTTAGATTTTACGGGGTTGACGGTAGCACGAGCTCAAGCTGAAGGTTGGCCGGCAGTTGTCCATCCTGATGATGTCTCTACCATGGGCGATCGTTGGATGTCTGCTCAACAAGACGGCAGCCCTTATCAAGCCGAAGGTCGATTGCGCCGCTGCGACGGCGTGTATCGATGGTTTTTGCACCAAGCTATTCCCGTCAAGAATGAATCGGATCGAGTTGTCAAATGGTTTGGTACGGCAACTGATATTGAAGACAAAAAATGCTTGGAACAGCAGCGCGACAGTATTTTGCAGCAGGAAAAAGCTCTGCGCGCAGCAGCGGAAAAAGCTAACCGCGCTAAGGATGAATTTTTGGCTGTGCTTTCTCACGAATTGCGATCGCCCTTGAATCCGATCCTGGGGTGGGCGCAACTGCTGCAAAGTCAAGCGTTGAATGCGGCTCAAACTGCTAAAGCTTTAGACACGATCGAGCGCAATGCCAGATTGCAGACTCAGTTGATTGATGATTTGCTCGATATTGCGGGGATTATGCACGGCAAACTGAGCTTGAATCCCACCCCGGTGAATTTGAGTTTGGCTGTCGAATCTGCGATCGATACTGTGAAAACGGCAGCCGCTGCGAAGTCGATCGAGATTCATGCGATGGTGCCGGATCTGGGGCTGGTGTCTGGCGATGCGGTACGACTCCAGCAGATTGTCTGGAACTTGCTTTCTAATGCGATTAAGTTTACTCCTAACGGTGGCAGAGTGGAGATTCGGCTGGAGCGATCGGGCGTTAGCGGATCCCGCGCAGAGGATCGGGCGCTGATTGCCGTCAGCGATACTGGTAAAGGCATCCACCCTGACTTTTTGCTATCTATTTTTGATTCTTTCTACCAGGAAGATGTGTCTCTGACGCGCAAATATGGCGGGCTGGGATTGGGATTGGCGATCGTCCGCCATTTAGTGGAAGCACACGGCGGGACAATTGCTGCGGAGAGTGCGGGCGAGAATCAGGGATCTATTTTTAGGGTGAGTTTGCCGCTTTTAAAGGCTGAACCTGAGATGAATTTAGCAGAGGAAGTGCGATCGGCTTAAACATGGTACGTAGTTGCGCTTCAGCGCTCTTAAGGTACGTTGTTGCGCTTCAGCGCTCTCTTAATATATATAAGATCGGAGCGCTGAAGCGCAACTACATACCTTAAGATAGTGCACGATTTCAGCAATCACAAATTCAGTCATCTTTAACACCTTTCAATGTACTTTTCGAGAGACGCGCTTCCACGAAACCCAGCCCAAAATCCGCAGCTAAGGCCATCAAAGCCGCCGGAATTGCCCCAGCCAAAAGTAACTGATTGTTGACTGTAGCAACGCCCCGAAAAATAAAGACTCCCAAGCCACCTGCACCAATTGCCGCCGCAATAGTTGCTAGCCCGATCGCAATTACCGCAGCCACTCGCACGCCCGCCAGAATCACGCCCAGCGCCAGGGGAAGTTCCACTTGCCACAACAGTTGCATATCCGTCATTCCCATGCCTGTCCCGGCCATCACAATCGCCCGATCGACGCCGACAATGCCCGTGTAAGTGTTGCGGATAATCGGCAGTAGGGAATAGAGTGTCAGGGCGATGATTGCCGTGCGATCGCCTATTCCGCCCAATACCGGCACCGGAATTAACAAGCCAAACAAAGCTAAACTAGGAATTGTTTGCATAATATTCGCAAATCCCAAAATCGGCTTTTTCAATTTGGGTTTTCTAGTAACTAAAATCCCCAGAGGAATTCCCACAATCGTAGATATAACAATCGCGACTATTACTAAATACAAGTGTTCCATCGACCTCTGAACCATCTCAGCACCATAGCGGTTAATAAAATTAATCATTGCGTAATTCATGATTGCTAACAGCATTCCAATTTAGCTAATTAAAAAGATTCCAAAAAGGCGCGAGCTTCTGGATGCTGAGATTTAATAAATTGATCCGGCGCGGCAAATTCAACCAATCGCCCATCTTGCATCAAACCAATTTTAGAGGCTAAAAAAAAAGCTTCTTGAATTCCGTGAGTCACAAAAATCACAGTTTTCCCTAGTTGCTGCTGTAATTGACGGAATTCCCGCTGCAATTCCAAGCGAGTAATGGGGTCTAAAGCACCAAACGGTTCGTCCATTAACAGCAGCGGAGGGTCTGCTGCAAGTGCTCTGGCGACGCCTACACGCTGCCGCTGTCCGCCGGATAACTGATGGGGATAGCGTTTGGCGAAGTGCTGGGGGTCGAGATTCAGTAATTCTAACAGTTGGTGGACGCGATATTTTATGCGATCGTCCTCCCAGCCTTCCAATTTGGGCACTAAACCAACGTTTTGCTCGACGGTAAAATGGGGAAACAAACCGATTTCTTGAATTACGTAGCCAATTTTTCGCCGCAGTTGAATTGAATCCCACTGAGTTGTCGGTTTTCCCATAACAAGCACTTCGCCGCTGCTTGGTGTCAGTAAATTGTTAATCAATTTCATGGTAGTAGTTTTGCCGCTACCGCTGCGTCCCAGCAATACTAATACTTCTCCTTGCAGCACTTTGAAATTGAGTTTGTCTACTAAATGTCTGCGGTTGAGCCGATATGTAACGTCGAGGCATTCGACAGCAACTTCATGATTATTGACAGGTATCATTAGTTTCGGTGATGTTGGTTTTAAGAAATCGTTAATCGGCTAGTGTCGCGGGAGCATCCCCTAAATCCTAAATCCTAAATCCTAAATCTAAAATCATCTTGGTTTTGCCATTCTAGCAACAATGCTCGACATTGGAGGCAAGTTAATTTTTTGAGCAAGTCGCGAATTCCATCGGGGGTGACAGGATATGCAGCACCGATGAGTTCGGGGTTTACTGTGGCTGTGGGGTGCAATTCTGCTACAAAACCGTAGAGTTTTTGATTGGAGAATGAACTGTTGATTTCCCAGCCTGTGGTGTTGATTGGTTGGATGCGGGCGATCGCACTTTCTGTCACGCCTAGTTCTTTTTTGATTATAGCTGGAACTGCGGCTGCTGGTGTTGTGGCTTCTGGTACGCGACCGCCTGGAAAGTCAAGGGTTGTGGATGCCACGCCGGGGCGGTACATCGGTGCGGGAAACAGCAATTTGTCAGCTTGAATTGTTAAAATTACAACGGAATCTGCTCTTTCTACTCGCCAATATTCGACTATTTGTCCTTCGGTTGTTTCGAGATGTTCGCCAATTAGTTTTACCCAATGAGAGTTGATTTCTACAAATCTATCTAGGGTTTTCCAGTGAGATTTTTCGGTTGGGTTCATGTTGACAGTTGACAGTTGACAGTTGACAGTTGACAGTTGACCGAAGCAAGAAGGAAGTTCGGCAACGGATTGTGAAACGGATGTAAAGGATGTAAAGGATGGAAGGAATAAGGAAGAGGCAATAAGGAAGAGGGAACCTCATAACCGTCTTGGCGGTTGCTGTGAATTAGATGTTTTTTGCTATGGTAATCGATCGCTGTCGATCGCCCAAATATTCGATCGGTCTTTTCAGCTTTGACCCGATTTTTCGATCTAGATTGTAAATTTTTGCTACAATAGCACACAGAACCCAAGAAAATTCAGTATCATAGACTACATAATCTAAGTTGATCTGCGCCTTTGGTGATGAGTTGTTGAAACCGCTCGTAAAAACATGGACAAAGCTACCCAAAAGTAGTCAATGTTAGACATCTACGTTAGTAATTTTAGTCCACAGTCCTAAAACTACAGGAAT